>CAYYOX010000015.1:0-11875 GCA_964473065.1 uncultured Planctomycetaceae bacterium
ACGACGCCAAACACGATCAACAGCCCCACAATGAAAACTACACCGATTTTTGCTTCCTTACCCATAAGTTTAGCCTCCTTGCTAATCTAATAAGGGCACGTTTCTCAATCAGTCAAGTTGACGCGTTCTCTTTCGATCGGGCGGCAACTCGAAACTTCGCACTTCGCGCCCGAGGGTTTCGGGCGGTTTCTTCTTCGCTAGGCCGTATCGGCTTTCGCGTCAACACTTCCAATCGAGGGTCGTCGCGAAACGCCTCTTTCACGCGGCGATCTTCCAACGAGTGGAAACTGATCACCGCCAGCTTTCCGCCCGGCTTCAAACAGTCGGGCAGACGACGCAAGGCGATCTCCAGAGCTTTCATTTCCTCGTTGACCGCAATTCGCAGCGCCTGAAACGTTCGTGTGGCCGGATCGATCCTCGGCTTTCCCGGTCGGTTGGGAATGCAACGGCGAACCAATTCGGCCAGTTCGGCGGCCGTTTCGATCGGACGCTCCTGCCTTCGTTTGACAATCGCCCGGGCGATCCGGCGGCTGTAGCGTTCCTCACCATATTCGTAAATCAAATTGGCCAGATTTTCGGCGCTTAATTGATTAACCAGCCGACTGGCCGAATCCCCGCGGGTCGGGTCGAACCGCAGGTCCAACGGCCCGCTGCTGGAAAAACTGAATCCCCGTTGTTCGTCGGCCAATTGGTCGCTGGAGATCCCCAGGTCGAGCAGGATCCCGTCAACCGCGGAAATCTCCAGTTCCTGGAGCACCTCGGGAACGTCGCAAAAGCTTGCCTGTGCCAAGGTCACTAACTTTCCCGCCAAATGTTGTTCGGCGTTGGCGATCGCGGCCGGATCTCGATCCACCGCGACAACCCGTCCGTCCGGTTCCACCCGGTCGGCTAACAATCCGGTATGTCCGCCGCCACCCAATGTCCCGTCGACCAGGATCGCACCGGGTTGTGGGTCGAGCCACCGGACCACTTCATCCGCCATGACGGGAACGTGGATCGAGCCGGATTCGGTCATCTAGGTCAATCGGGAGCCTCACTGTCCATGCTGCCGTCTTCCGCGGCAGGCCGAACGTGAAACGTTGAAAAAGTGATAAGCCTGGTCGTGTCAGGAAAAAACGACGGGTGGGGAGTGTACCGTCGAGAGAAGTTGCCCGCAAGCGGTAAATCCGTCGAATTATCCGGCCGGGTGCAGGTGGTAGAACTGGTGATACTTTGGGCAATCTGGCTTTTTTGGGGCTCATCACAGAAGTGAGTAGATGAACCAGATTTGTTGACTACTTCAACTAGACGCTTGCAAAGCCGATGAAATGGACCTTCACGGGCCGACCGACACGCAGCACGCCAGCCGAACGCCCCCGAATCTGGCGAGAAGCTAGGCAGCCTGAGCTGCTTTGGCAAGAACTCACTCTAGCCCGGATTATTTATGGGTTTGTAGCTGCGTTCGCCAGAACGTGGTGCGTGTCCTAGGGTTACGACCACGTTCTGGCGAACGTAGCTACGACAGTGTGTCACGCAATTCTCAGGGTCATGAATAATCCGGGGCGGAGTATAGCGCGTCGATGTCGTGTCGTTCCTCGGAGTCTGCAAAACGTCGTGCGACGTTTCCCTCTGTGCCAACATGAACGAGACAACTGCCAGTGCTTCGTCATTATCCTCAGCGTGGGTCTTCGCTGCTCGACCCACCCTGCATATTCCCAAGGTCATGTCAGGTCGTGGCGCTTGAGTTTTCTGGCCAAGGTGGCCCGGTGGACTTGGAGCGTTCTGGCGGCCTTGCGCTGGTTGAATTCGGCGTGTTCCATGGCCGTGACGATGGCTTGCCGTTCGGCTTGCATGAGCGTCTTGAGTTCCTGTGGCGTAGAATCCGTGGCCCCCAACGCCTCGTCCAAAAGCATTACGGTGAGGGTTTCCGGGTCGAGCTTGATCGCGTAGAGTCGTTCGACCCAGGCGGCCAACTCTCTCACATTGCCCGGCCAGGGATAATCCGTTAACACCGTGCGGACGTTTCGGCCGATGGGGATCCGCTCTCGGCCGTAACGCTGGCAGTAGAACGCGGAGAAGTGCTCCAGCAATACGGGTACGTCTTCCGGTCGTTCGCGCAGCGGCGGGATCTTGATGCGCACGACGTTCAGCCGGTAATAGAGATCGCGTCGAAATTTGGCCTCTTCGACCAGTTGGCGCAAGTTCCGATTCGTGCCGGCAATGAACCGGGTGTCGACCTTGATGGGAATCGGTTTTCCCACAGGCATCACCTCTTGCTCCTGAATGACCCGAAGCAGCTTGGGCTGCAAATTCAACGGGATCTCGCCGACTTCGTCCAGGAACAGCGTGCCGCCGTCCGCTGTGCGGACGAGTCCCAGCATGTTCTGTTCCGCGCCGGTGAATGCACCGCGCACGTGCCCGAAGAATTGGCTTTCAAAGAGAGATTCGCTGATACCAGCGCAATTAACAGGGATTAGAGGCCGGTGCTTCCTGCGACTTTTGGCACAAAGTCTTCGGGCCAGCAATTCCTTGCCCGTACCACTTTCACCTTCGATCAAAACAGGACAATCACTCGGCGCAACCGTATCGATCAGTTTGACGACATCCCGGATGGCGTTCGATACGCCAACAATCTCCGGGCTCGCCGTAGTTTTCTCGGCGGTCCGACTCATGATGTGTACATTCTCCAAGCCCTCCTCGCCGGGCGAAAAGCCAAGAAGACTTATGTTGGAAAGCGCTGCCTCCGTATACTCTAAAGGAGATTAATAATGGCGCCTGCTTCTCTCGCACCTCGCGTTAGCACCCTGTGTCGACGCTTGTTCCTAACAAGGCCAACCCTACGCGAGACGGTTTCCGTAGTTTGCTCTTCTTTTCTCCCAGGGCGGCCGACTAAAGCCAGCAGCATCGCGTCGCGCTCTCGGAACATAAGCTATAGCATACCCGGTTTGTAGCGATTGTCAAGGATCTGAGGAACATAACGATTGAAATATCGGGGTTTTTAATGGAATTCCCCCGGATTGCCGCTCGTTCGAGTGGTTAGGGCAATGCCTTAGGGGCTGAATTGCGGCCGATTTCTTCCGATCGGCCACTGTGGCACCTGGGATCCCGGCAAGGCCAAGCGGAGAAAGAATGTCGACAACCCGTACAAGTATCACAACCGATACCCCCAATCGGGCATCAGCTTGCCACCGGTATTGCCTGCGGACACGGCCCACGTTCTGGCGAACGTAGCTACAAACCCATGATAATCCGGGCTAGGGTCGAATGAAGGACAAGAAAATGTTCGCGATTAGTGAACCAACTCTTCCAGTAGAGAGGAGTCCAACAGCGTGCCGCCATACTCTCGGGGGACGAAGTATTGCTTGATAGAATCGGGCACGGCGTCCCGATTATTCGAGAAGAACTCGTCTATGCGATCGATTTCCTCCGGGGTCTTCGACATGGCGTCCAGCGAGTCCCTGGCGGTGTCGAAGGTCGTCGCCTCGGCGAGCCAGCCGCTGTATTCATCCACGTCAACTCCGTTGAGTTCGGCCATCTTGGCCAATACCTGGGGACTGCGTCGCGCCTCGAACCAGGCCTTGAGGAAGTTTTGGTAGACGGGTCGATTCTTCTTCAGCGACGACCGCCGAACGACCATCACGTCGACGATTCTGCCGGGAAAGGCGGCACTGTCCACGAGTTTTCGTCCGCCGCCCTCGATCGCCTGACTCACGTAGGGGTTCCAGCCGACGATCGCAGAAAGCGACCGGCTTTTCTCGAATGCTTTGTGAACATGTTCGGCCCTGACTCGGGTCAGCTCGACGTCGCTTAGGCGGAGGCCGTCTTGCTGTAAGGCGAGATGTAGCATGTATAACGAGATGCTCTGGACGTCGAGGCCCACGCGTTGTCCCTTCAGGTCGGCGACCTTAGTGATTTCCGGTCGAGTGATCACCATGTCTCCTCCCTGAGAGTGATTAGTAATCAGGATAATCGCCGTTTCCTCGGCGGTCTTCTTGTCTCTGCAGAGTGCCAGGTAATCGTAGAGGTTAACGAGAATGGCGTCGGTCCTGCCGGCTTTGAACAGGGCGATAGACTCTGTGTACCGGCGGAATTCGTAGGTCACTCCCGGAGACTGTCCGAGCTTGTCCATGGCACGGGCCGTTTCCCAAGGGGGCCATGCGGACCCAGTCAGAACGATGTTGCCGGCTTCCGCTGTGCCGCGCCATGCCAGTAGGCAGCTTACGGTGAGTAGCGCAATGTATCCGATTTCTCGTTTGTTGGTCATGTTTATTCCGCTGTAATGTATTGTGAAAGGTCGCAGTCTCAGTGGAACTCTAGCTCGTATCCGTGCCAAGGGCAGGCAACCCGCGAACTGGCCACACTCGTCATATTCCCACTCATTCGCACAGAGCTCTGAATCGCTACGACTTATTCGGCCGATTCGCTATTCCGCGCCCCTCCGATTGTGCCGGCGACCCTATTCCCGGGAGTAATCTATCCTTGATGAAACGCGGGTATATACCACGTTTCCCCGTATCACGTTGATTCAAGCGGTCTGGCGTAGGACGGCTTTTTCGGCAGCGGAGTGTTTCCGTGTCGAACGGCCGCCCGGGACGCCATATCAATCGGACTGAAAAGGACCAACAGACGATGCGCAAACTGAGATTCTCCATATCCACCAAGCTCATTGGCGCTTTCCTGGCAGTCGCGGTCATTCAACTCGCGTTCTGCCTGTACGCCATCAGTCAACTGGATGTCATCGGTACGTATTTTGCCACGGCCTACACCGAGGCCGTGCAGCCGCTCAACCGATGGGCAGACTTCGACCTTGCCATGCGTGGTATCGAGACTTCCTTGAACCGCCATGTTGCCGAAGAGCGTCCCGCAGTTCAGCAAGAGATCGAAGAGCACATTGTTCAAGACCTGAATACGGCCGCCGAACTGCTCGCAACAGTGGAGGGGGGCACACTGAGTGCCGCAAAGCGTCAGCAGCTTGCGGCTGAAGACGAGGCAGGAGTAGATCACTCGGACGCCGATTTTACCAAGCACTCGAACGACACCCTTGTCGCGCTCGTTCGATACCAATTCGAGTTCCTCCAATCGCTTTGCGAAGAAGTCATCGACAACAGCAAGAACTTCATCAAGGAAGATGCGGCGCTGGCAATCAACACGGGCGAAGGGCTGGAATCGTTCGTGCTCATTGAAAAGGCTGCCGAGACCCTCAGAACTCGCTTGGATAAGAAAGTTGCCTCGTATCGGGACCAAAGCCTGACGTTGCGCAGCCACGTTCAAGCCGAGTTGATCGCCGGAAGTCTGCTAACAATTCTCTTCGCAGTCGGGATTGGGATCGTCATTTCCCGCGGCATCACGCGCCCGCTGAAGGGTCTCGTCGACGTGTTCAAGCGGCTGGCCATCGGACAGCGCGTGGAGAAGGTGGAGATCGCTCGCCGTGACGAATTGGGTCGGCTGCTGGAATCGATGAACCTGATCATCGACTCCAACCAGAGCATTATCGATCAGGCCAACACGATTGCCGAAGGCGACTACTCGGCCGAAATGACGCCGCGAAGCGACCAGGATGAATTGGGTGTCGCGTTGAACAAGATGACGGATAACCTTCGCACCGTGTCGGCTCAAAACGAAACGGATCGATGGCTGAAGACGGGCCAGTCGGAATTGTCCGACATCATGCGGGGCGAACTGAATCTGCCCACGCTGTCTAAGAACGTCGTAGCCTACTTGGCCAAACACGTCGGCGCCCAGGTGGGCGTCATGTATGTCAGCGACGAGGACAAGACCCTGCATTTGACCGGAAGCTATGCCTTCACGCAGCGCAAACACCTCACGGAAGAAATTGCGCCCGGCCAAGGTTTAGTGGGCCAAGCCGCGTTGGAAGAAGAGAGTATTCTGATCTCCGAGGTGCCGGAAGACTACATCACTGTGAATTCCGGCCTCGGAGAGGCCTCGCCGCGCAGTCTCATGGCCGTCCCAGTGGTCTTCGAAGGCGTCGTGAAGGGCGTCGTGGAACTTGGCACTCTCACCCGTTTCAATGATACGCAGAGCGACTACTTGAAGCTGGTATCCGAGAACATCGCCATCGCGATCAATTCGGCCCAGGACCGCCAGAAGGTGAACACCCTGCTCAAGGCGACGCAGGACCAGGCCACGGAACTTCAGGCCCAACAAGAGGAGCTTCGCGCCACCAACGAGGAGCTGGAAGAACACACTCAGGCCCTGAAGAACTCCGAAGTGAAGTTGCAGGCGCAAAGTGAAGAACTCCGAGCGAGCAACGAGGAGCTTGAAGAGAAGTCGGAATACCTCACCGAACAGAAAGAGGCCATCGAGCAGAAGAACCGTGATCTGGAAATCACACGGCGGGATATCGAGCGACAGGCACAGGAACTGGAGTTGGCCAGTAAATACAAGTCGGAATTCCTGGCCAATATGTCGCACGAGTTGCGCACGCCGTTGAACAGCCTGCTGATCTTGGCCAAGTCGTTGTCCGGCAACGACGAGGGTAATCTGAGTTCCGAGCAGGTCGAGTCGGCCCAGGTTATCTATGACGGCGGACGGGACCTGTTGCGGTTGATCAACGATATCCTCGACCTCTCGAAGGTCGAAGCCGGAAAGCTCGACATCCACTTCGAGGACCTCTCGTTGGACACATTGGCCTCGCGACTGCGCGTGCAGTTCGACCCGGTCGCGAAAGAAAAAGGGCTTGAATTCCGCATCGAACACGAGCCGGACGCGCCCGCCACACTCCAGACCGACGGGCAACGCACGGAGCAGGTGCTGAAGAATCTGCTCTCCAATGCCATGAAGTTCACCAGTGAAGGTTCGGTCACGCTGAAGTTCCACTCGCCTGCCGAGGACGTCCGCTTACGTACTGCCGGAATGAGCGCCGATAAGGCAGTTGCCATTTCAGTCGTCGACACGGGCATCGGCATCCCCGAAGATCGTCAAGGGGCCGTCTTCGAGGCCTTCCGCCAAGGCGACGGGTCGACTAGTCGCAAATTTGGCGGTACGGGGCTGGGGTTGGCCATTTCGCGAGAACTAGCCAAGCTGCTCGGTGGAGAAATCCATATCCAGAGCCAACCCGACCAAGGCAGCACGTTCACGCTCTATTTGCCAACCGAACAGACGGCATCACCCCCAACCCATGAATCCGTCAACACGCCTTTTGTGTCGACTGCCGCATTGAGGCCGACCAACGTAATCAACACGTCGCCGCAAGTCTCTGCTGCGGCCTTGCCGCGGCCGATATCCGACGATCGCGACCAGCTTGCCGACGGCGAGAAGACGCTCTTGATTGTCGAGGACGATGTGCAGTTTGCAAAGATTTTGGTGAAACTCGCCCGAGAGCGCGGCTACAAGTGCCTTGCGGCAGTTGACGGAAGCAGCGGGCTCCAGATGGCGGCGGAGTATGTGCCGACCGCCATCCTTCTTGATCTGGGGTTGCCCGATATCGACGGGCTGGGCGTGCTCGACCAATTGAAAGACAACTTGGCAACTCGCCATATCCCCGTACATATCATTTCGGCTCGCGATGAAGTCGTTCAGTCGCTCAGCAAGGGCGCTATCGGCCACATGGTCAAACCGGCCGCCGTCGACGACATTCAACAGGCCTTCTCGACAATTGAAAGTCAGTTGACCGATCGGGTCAAAAAAGTGCTCATCGTCGAGGACGACGAGGTCGTGCGACGTCACTTGGCCGCCGCGATTGAAACCGCCGGAATCGAGATCACCAGCGTCCAGACCGGCCGTCAAGCGTGCCAAGAGATTGCCGACGGAGTCTTCGACTGCATGATTCTCGATCTGGGCTTGCCCGACATGACGGGATTCGACCTGTTGCAAAGGCTCCGCGACCAGCAGCCGGACGATCTTCCTCCGGTGGTTGTCTACACGGGCCGCTCGCTGACGCGTCCGGAACACAAAGCATTGAGCAGACATGCCGGGGCGATTGTGCTCAAAGGGGTTGACTCGGAAGATCGCGTGCTGGACGAGGTCTCGTTGTTCTTACACAGCGTCGAGTCGACGTTCGCGCCCGAGCAGCAACGTGTCATACGCATGTTGCACGATCCGGACCAGATATTCAAGGATCGAAAGGTGCTGTTGGTAGACGACGACATGCGCAATACATTTGCTCTGTCGCAGGCCCTGCAAAAGTCCGGCCTGAATGTAGTCATGGCCGATAACGGAAAACTGGGTTTGGAAAAACTCCATGCGGAACCCGACATCGAATTGGTCGTGATGGATATCATGATGCCGGTAATGGACGGCTACGAAGCCATGCGGGCGATCCGAGCGGAATCACGTTACGAGAAGCTGCCGATTATCGCGTTGACCGCGAAGGCCATGCCGGAGGATCGGGCCAAGTGCCTCGAGGCCGGCGCCAACGACTACTTGACCAAGCCGGTCGACGTCGACACACTGATGTCGCTGATGCGAGTATGGTTGTTCAGGAATGAACCTGTGACAACGTAAAAAAGGGTGTCCGGGACTTCCGTAGGTCAGGGCTTGCCCTGACGCTATGGAGTGATGATACACGACGGGAAAGACGTCAGGGCAAGCCCTGACCTACAGTGCCACATACTACTTGATATGCCGCAAACGAAGAAAGACATCGAACGAATCGAGAGAGAACTTCTCTTGGAGGCTATCTTTCGTCGCTGGGGTTATGACTTCCGCCAGTATGCCCCCGCGTCGTTGAAGCGGCGTTTGGAGCACCGGCTTCGACGGACGGAGTTGACACATCTCTCCGAGATGCTACCAAAGATCCTTCACGACGAAGAATTCTTCAACCAGTTGCTCGGCGATTTGTCGATTACGGTGACCGAGATGTTTCGCGACCCGCATTTCTACGCCGCATTTCGCGAGCAGGTCGTTCCCGTACTGAGAACCTACCCCTTCATCAAGATCTGGCACGCCGGCTGCGCCACCGGTGAAGAAGTCTATTCGATGGCCGTTTTGCTGCACGAGGAAGGGCTGTACGATCGGACGCAGATCTACGGCACCGACTACAATAACCATTCGTTGGAAATCGCCAAGCAGGGCGTGTATCCGCTGGATAGCATGCAAACCTTCACGGCCAACTACCAAGCGGCCGGCGGCAAGGCCTCGTTCGCCGACTACTACTTGGCCAGGTACGGTTCGGCCAAGATCGCCGGCTTCTTGAAAGAGAACGTCACCTTCGCCCACCACAATCTGGCGGCCGACGGACCGTTTGGCGAGATGAACGTCGTTGTCTGCCGAAACGTGTTGATCTATTTCGACCAGGACTTGCAGAATTCCGTATTGACGCTCTTTCGCGATAGCCTGTGCCACCGCGGTTATCTCTGCCTGGGGACCAAGGAAACCATCGATTTTTCCTCGGTCGGAAATGATTTCGAGACCGTTGCTCGCAAGGAACGAGTATTTCGAGCATTGCAACCGACGGCCGTTGCAACGGCGGGAGGGCACCGGCCATGACACGACACTTCGAAGCCGTGGTTATCGGCGCGTCGTCGGGAGGGCTCGAGGCCTTCTCGACCATCCTGCCGCAGTTGCCCGCCGATTTCCCTCTGCCGATTGCCATTGTTCAGCACAGGTCACCCGAGAGCGGCGAGTCAATGGCTCAGTGCCTGGATGCAAAAACACCGCTTCGCGTCAAAGAAGCAATCGACAAGGAACGACTTCAGCCGGGCACGGCCTACGTCGCGCCGGCCGATTATCATTTGCTGATTGAAGAAGACCGGACCTTCAGCCTCTCGGTCGACGAGCGCGTGCTGTATTGCCGACCGGCCGTCGACGTGCTCTTCGAGAGCGCGGCCGAGGTCTATGAAGACCGCTTGATTGCCATACTGCTAACCGGGTCCAACAGCGACGGCGCCGCGGGTTTGAAGTCTGTTATGCAGCATGGCGGGCTGACGATCGTGCAGGATCCCGACACGGCCCATGCCGACACCATGCCACGTGAGGCCTTGCGAGAAACGCAAGCCGACCACGTGGTCGCGCTCGAGGAAATCGGCCCGCTCTTGATGCGACATTGCACTCACGTTACACCGGTTGATTTTGCCTAAAACAAAGGTGAAGCGACTATGAATCACCAGCAACTCGACAAACCGTATCGCGGCAAGATACTTGTGGTGGACGACCGCCCCGAGAATCTGCTGGCTATCGAGACGGCGTTGAAGCACGTGGACGTCGAGATCTTTACGGCCGGGTCGGGTAACGAGGCGCTATCGCTGATGCTGCGCCACGAGTTGGCCCTGGTGCTGCTGGACGTTCAGATGCCCGAAATGGACGGCTTCGAGGTCGCCTCGCTGATGTGCGACAACGAGACGACCAAGCACATCCCCATCATCTTCGTCACCGCGATCAGCAAGGACGACGAATTTGTCTTCAAGGGCTACAAAAGCGGCGCGGTCGATTATCTATTCAAGCCGTTGTCCCCCGAGATCCTGCAGGCGAAGGTACGCGTGTTTCTGGAGCTTGATCGGCAGAAACGAGAACTCGAACTCGCGCAAATCGAGGCCCAGGCTGCCAGTCTGGCCAAGACCGAGTTCCTGGCCAACATGAGCCACGAAATCCGCACTCCCATGACGGCTATCCTCGGGTTCGCCGACACCTTGCTGACCGAAGGAGACATCCATCAGGCGCCGCCGAAGCGAATTGAAGCAATCCAAACCATCATTCGCAACGGACAACATCTGCTGAACTTGATCAACGGGATCCTCGACCTCTCGAAAATCGAGGCCGGAAAACTCGAACTCGAAACCGTACGCTGCCCCGTCCTGCGACCCATTTCCGATGTGGTGGCGCTGATGCAGAATCGGGCTGATGCCAGGCGGATCGGCCTGAAAGTCAAGGTCGACGGACAGATCCCCGAAACCATTCAAACCGACCCGACCAGACTACGGCAAGTGCTGATCAATCTCGTCGGCAACGCCATTAAGTTCACCGACACCGGCCACGTTGCCTTGGAAGTCTCCATGTCGGATGATGACCAGAGCGAGCAGAGCATCCACTTCGACATCACTGACACCGGAATCGGGATCGCTCCCGATAAAATCCCCAAACTCTTCAACGCCTTCTCGCAGGCCGATTCCTCCACTACCCGAGTGTTCGGCGGCACGGGCTTGGGGTTGGCTATCAGCAAACGGCTCGCGGAGATGCTCGGCGGTACGATTTCCGCGACAAGCCGCCCGGGATCTGGAAGCACCTTCCGAGTGACCGTGGGCGCCGGGTCCTTGGAAGGCGTCCCCATGCTTGATCCAAAGGACTGCAAGATTGAACACGCGCCGTTGCCGCAACAGGCGGGGGAACTCGCCCCGGACGAACTGTGTGACTGCCGACTCCTGCTGGCTGAAGACGGCCCCGACAATCAGCGGCTCATCTCCTTCCTCCTGGAAAAAGTTGGCGCCGAAGTCATCGTGGCCGAGGACGGGCAAATCGCCTTCGACAAGGCCACCGAAGCCGAAGAGGCCGGCCAACCGTTCGATGCCATCCTGATGGACATGCAAATGCCCGTGCTCGACGGATATGCCGCCACCGAAAAGCTTCGTTCGCAAGGCTACGCCGGCCCCATCATCGCCCTGACCGCCAACGCCATGGACGGCGATCGAGAAAAGTGTCTCCAGGCCGGCTGCGACGCTTATGCGTCGAAACCCATCGACCGAACGCAACTCATCGCCGCCATCGCCAATATGGTGGGCCGCCACAAGAGCCTTCACGCCAAATCGGAACACGAAGTCTAAGGGACTTGTAAAGGAATTACTTCCCGATTCCGGAGTTCCGTCACTTAGCCGCCGCTGCGGCAATGAGACGTTTAGCCCGGATTATTCATGGATTTGTAGATACGCTCGCCAGGACTCGGACTAGCGTAGGCACCACTGAACACAACCCCGGGCCCGTTGTTCCATCCCCGCGCCCGGAACCA
>CAYYOX010000015.1:11885-26347 GCA_964473065.1 uncultured Planctomycetaceae bacterium
GTCTCCCTTGCGCCCCTTTTCGTTGTGTTCGTTACCTTCGGAGATATCCTTCAGGTCTTCGTGGGCCAAGTCGAGTATATCAGGATTCTGGTCCAGAATCCGACTGATCCCCTTGTACTTCTCGCGGTACTCGCGTACAATTTTCGGTAAGTGGTCGTTGTTCCATTCAAACAGCAACACGGTTTCCATTTTGCGACGCATCCTTGTTCTCCTTGTGGGGTTTTGATGATTGCTACCCATAGGATAAGGATGCGTCGTTTTTATGCAATCTCAAACAGCGGAAAATGCTGGCGGAACTTTCCGCAACAGAAACTAGTTAGGCTGCTACGAGGCGGCGTCGGCGGCCGTCATCTTTCGCAGTTCAACCTGTTCGTAGCGGCGTCGCAGCACGGGCAACAGTCCGCCCATGATCGCCGAGCCGAGGATCCCGAGCAATAACAGCGGATACCAGACCGCGTACGGTTGGGATTGGAACAAAGCCACGATGCCGGCGACTGTCAAGAACAGGCCGAGCAGGCAGATTGCCTTGACCAGGCCCAAGGTAAAGCGTCGCGCCTTGCCCATGCCACCTAAGGTTCCAATGAGCCCGCCCAGGCAACCCAAGACCGAACCGAAGATCCCGCCGATCAGCCCAGCGGTCCGGCCAGTCCACCATGCACCGGGGGCGCCGGGAATGGCCAAAGGGTTCTCGTTCTTGTCGTACTGAACAAGCTGCAGCGGCCCCAAGTGGACCGTCCCGCGGCCGGGAAGAAAGATGCTCAATGCAAGAGCGCTCGGTTTGGGTGAATTGGCCGCGAGCGTAAACGGCAGAGAAAAGGGACGCCAATCGGACGAGCCCTCCAAGTGCTTCATCAAACCCGAATCGGCCAAGGTGCGAGAAAAGTAACGCTTGTTGCCCGGAAAGATACTCATCATCTCCAAGTAAGCACGGCCATCGACATGCTCGTAACGCACCTGGCCGGTAATCGCGTAGCTCGCGCCCGTGACCCCGGGCTGTTCAACCATGAGCAAGCCAAGTTCTCCGGTGGGAGACTCGGGATTCTCGATCATAAGGAGTTCCTTCGGTCCTTCAACAGCTCCCCTCTGCAGAGAACCGGAAAGCACTTTCCCGGCATCTTTCATCTCTTTCCAAGAGATTTCGCGAAGAACCTCACTGGCGAGCACCACGGGCGTGCACGCCAACACGATCAGACTACTCACGATCAGGCGTTTCATGGCAAACCTCCAAGTCTTCTCGATGGGCCGAAAGCAACAGCTTCAGCGTGTTAATGTCGATTTTCCCCTCGGCGTACTGTGTCCGGAGGATACGCTCGAACGCAGATGTGATCCGCTGGTCGTCGAGCACCTGGATCTTAGCGATCAGCCGATCCAGTCGCAGCCGGACCGTCGGATAGCTGATCCCATAGGCCTCGGCCATCTCCTTCAGCGAGCCGGAAGCCAGCACAAATCGCTTGATAAAGGCCAGATCCTCCTCGCTGAGCATCTCGGTCCATTGGTCATTGTTTCCAGTATGCTTTGACATGATCCATTCAGAAGAGGTCAAAAAGCCCTTAATTCTCGCGTAATAACACGTTGCAGCAAACAGATCGCCCTGGCTTGTGTTTTGATATAATGTATCTTTACTTGAAGTATAGCTTTAGAAAAGTGAATGTCAAGATTGAGATTGTGTATTTTCTGGCTACACGAGGCGCTTGTTCCCACACATGATGGGGGGGTGAATTGCAACTCGGTATTACCGGGGAGCGGCCAGTCGCTGCTGGATGATGCCGAAGACATCTCGGCTGACTTGCTGCTTGTCGCCGGAGAAGCTGGCTACCACTTGGCCCTCGACGTCGAGCACTTCGACGCTCGTGTCGGGTGCGTGGATCGCGCCCGGGCCGTTGACCACGATCAGGTCGCAGCTCTTCTTTTCCAGCTTTTGCATGGCCCGAAACCGCTCGTCATCGGTCTCTAGGGCGAAGGCGACCATCCATTGGGAATCCTTGATCGCGCCGAGCAGCGCGACCACGTCGGGCGTCTCGATCAGGTGCAACCGCAGCAGCCCGCCAGTGCGGCGGATCTTCTCCGCGGCCACCTTGACCGGCCGATAGTCGCACGGGGCGGCCACGCCGATCAGGCCGTCACAGGTGGGAAAGATCTCGAGGCAGCTTTCCAACATGTCCTCGGTCGAAACGATCGAGACGACCTTAGCCTTGGCGGGATACTCGACGTCGACCGGCCCACTGACCACGATAACCTCGTGGCCCGCCTCGATCGCGGCCGCCGCCAATGCCGCTCCCATCCGACCGCTCGAAGCGTTCGTCAGATAGCGCACCGGGTCGAGGTACTGGCGAGTCGGGCCGGAAGTAATCAGGATGCGAGCCATAGGCCGGGCGTGTGAGTTGGGCTGCATGGTCGCTGAAGCGACCAGCCCCGAATGTTCTTGATTATTGTTTGTTAGGCAGTGCTTTGGCGATGGCTTGGTAGATCGTGTCGACCTCGGCCATTCGGCCGGGGCCTCGGGTTCCGCAGCTTAGGTAGCCTTCTTCGGGTCCGATTAGGATCACGCCGTCGTCGCGTAGTTGGGCCGCGTTTCGTTGGACGGCCGGATGCTGCCACATCTGCGTGTTCATGGCGGGCGCCATGATCAGCGGCCCGGCGAACGAGAGCAGCGTGGTGCTCAGCAGGTCGTCGGCCAAGCCTGAGGCGGCCTTGGCCATGATATTGGCGGTTGCCGGGGCGATGCAGAACAGTTCGGCCGCCTCGGCCAACTCGATATGCGGATGCCCCCCGCCGTCGAAGACCTTGGTTCGCACGGGCCGACCGGTCAGGGCCTCGAACGTCTTGGGCCCCACCAGCCGCGTGGCCGATCGAGTCATCACGACCGACACGCCCGGACCTGCCTGGCGCAGGCGGCTGACCGGGGCCGGCGTCTTATAGGAGGCGATACCGCCGGTTACGCCGATAAGCAGTTCGTGACGGTTCATAGATTAGGCAGGTCCAACTCGGGCGGGGCGCCTTCTTTGGCGCCTCCCGCCACTTGGACGCTCATTTCGGTATCCAGAAAGATCTTGTCTTGCAGGATCTCCTGGATAACGATGTTCATCTTGTCCGCTCCTTCCATCTCGACCATGGGCCGGGCGCCGGAGTTCAGCGACACCAGGCGCTTCTGGATTAGGGTCGAGAGCTTGAAACGACCACCCACCTTGTTGACAAGTTCGTCTTCTCGCAGTGCATCAATCATCTAGTTTGGCCTCCGATTCTTTGACCAGAATCTTGCAAATGTGTTCAACGGCCTGGTCGATGTCGTCGTTGATCACCTGATAACGATAACGATCAGCCAGGGCCAGTTCTTGTTCGGCTCGCGCGAGTCTCCGCCCGATGGCCTCGTCCGTTTCCGTTCCACGACCGTGAAGGCGTCGCCGAAGTTCGTCGATCGTGCTGGGACAGATAAAGATGGTCACGGCATCCGGATACTGCCGCATAACGTCCAGCGCGCCTTGCACGTCAATCTCTAAGACTACCCATTTTCCGGCTTCCAGACCAGTGGTCACTTCCTCGGCCAAGGTCCCATACCAGTATCCCCGGCCGAAAACTTCGAAACATTCCAGGAAATCCCCATTCTTTTGGCGGGAATCAAACTCCTCCTGGGGGAGGAAATGATAGTCGACCCCGTTTTTCTCATCGGGCCGCGGTGGTCGCGTGGTGGCCGAAACGCTCGGGACCAGCGGCAGCGGGCTCTGCTGGTACACGCGGCGCAGCACGGTCGTCTTGCCGGCGCCCGACGGGCCCGAAACCACGATCAATCTCCCAAGGGCGGTTGCGGACATGCTCACTCGACGTTCTGTATCATCTCGCGGATTCGCTCCAACGCGGTCTTGATTTCGATCACATCCCGGGCGATCTCCACGTCACTGGCTTTCGAACCGATGGTGTTAGTTTCTCGCAGCATCTCCTGGCTCACGAATTCGAGTTTCCGGCCCTGGCTATCGGCCAATTGCATGATCGCGTCGAACTGTTGAAGATGACTATCGAGCCGGACAACCTCTTCGGAGATGTCGGCCCGATCGGCAAACAGGCTGACCTCGCGGATGATGCTGGCCGGATCGAGCGTGACCTCATATTCGGCCAGCGTCCGTTTGAGCCGTTCTTCGAGTCGTTCCCGATAGGCCTCGACCACTTGCGGCGCCCGCTGTCGAACGCTTTCGAGACTTTCGGCAATGACACCGCAGTTGGCCGCCAGATCGTTCTGCATGGTCTGGCCTTCCTTGGCCCGCATTTCCGACAGATTTTCCAGCGACTGCTCCAGGGTCGTGCGAACGGCGTCCCACGTTTCCTCGGGATCGACCGTAGGGGAATGGTTTTCATCGACAACCCCCGGCAGCGCGAGGAGCGACTCGAGCGAAACGTCTCCGGCAGCCTGCCATGGACCTTCGATCGCCTGTAGCTGCTCGCGATATTGGTTCAACACGTCACTATTGATTCGATAATCGTCGGCCGCACGGGCCCGATCGACGCGAATGTTGACTTGCACCGTACCGCGGCGAACGCATTTGCGGACGATTTGCTCGATGCGCGGTTCCAAGCTCGCACAGCCTTCGGACGTACGGACGGAGAGCTTGAGGAAGCGGTTGTTGATGGTGCGCACCTCGACCGCGACGGTCAGTCCGTCCTGTTGGCCATGCGCCTCACCAAAACCTGTCATGCTTAATAGCAACGCGGGATCTCCTCATAACGAGAACCATCGAGAGTTCTGGCCGACTTGCGTGTTCTGTAGGAGGCGACTGGAGTGGCCTCCTACAAAAACGTCAGTCACCAGTCCCCGTCGGAGCAGTGGATCCCGTGGATGCGCCGCCGTCGGCCGACGGCTCGCCGGGCGGGGTCTCCGAAACGCTTTGCGACGGCTTGTCGTCACGGCCGATCGTCGGGTCGATCGGATTGTCGCTTGCGCTGCTTAGGATCTTTACGGCGGCCACGCACAAGATGATCCACACAATGGCCACGCCGATGGTTACCCGCGTAAACAGGTCGCCAGCCTTGGTGCCAAACGCACTCTGGCCGCCCATCCCGCCGAACGCGCCGGCAAGCCCGCCGCCTTTGCCGCGTTGGACCAACACCAGTACGATCATGAACAACGCGACCGAGAACAACCCCACCGCCAACAAACTTGACCACACGCCCGACATGTGTTTTTTCCTTTAATTTCCGTGAATACTATTAAATCGCCAACCGTCTGCCTTACTTCGTCAGACCGGCCACGATCCCCATGAACGATTCGACCTTCAAAGCGGCTCCACCCACCAGGGCCCCGTCGATATTCGGCTGCCCGAGCAGTTCGGCCGCGTTGTCCGGCTTGACACTTCCTCCGTATTGGATGCGCACCGAGGCGGCAACCTCTTGATGGTAGCGATTTTCCCTGAGCTTGCGAAGGTCGAGATGCACGTCCTCCGACTGTTGGGGCGTCGCCACCTTCCCCGTGCCGATCGCCCAGCCCGGCTCGTAGGCGCTCACGGTCTGACTCATCTGCTCGGCGGAGAGCCCGGCCAGCGACCCGTCGAACTGGCGACGGATCACATCCATGGTCTGTCCCGCCTCGCGCTGGGCCAACAATTCGCCCACACAGACGATCGGCAGCAACCCGGCCTCCAGGGCGACCAGCGTTTTCTTGTTGACGTCCTCATCGGTCTCGCCCATGACATGCCGCCGCTCGCTATGGCCGAGGATCACGTATTTGCAGCCGATGTCGCACAACATGGCCGCACTGACCTCGCCCGTATAGGCCCCGTTCGGCTCGAAGTACATGTTCTGGGCGCCCAAGGCGACTTTCGAACCGGCCACGGCCTGGCCAACCGCATCGGCATAGACACTTGGCGGGCAGACGGCCAAATCGACCCCGTCGGTACTTGCGGCCCCTTTGGCCAACCCTTCGGCCAAAGCCACCGCCTCGGCCTTGTCGAGGTTCATCTTCCAGTTTCCGGCAATAAACGGTCGTCGCATCAATCAAACTCCTTGCCGCTCTCGCGTGCTACTGTTCCGCTTGGGGGATAGAGATAGGGAAGGATCCGAGCACCTCCAGCCGCAACGCCTTGCGTCGCAGGGCCGCCACGGCGTTTTTCACCGGCGGATCCGATTCGTGCCCTTCGGTCTCTACAAAAAATAAATAGGCCCGATCCGCGCCGGGGATCGGAAATGACTCGATCCAGGTCAAATTGACCTGATTTCGCTTGAAAATGTTCATCGCCTCGGCCAAGGCGCCCGGCCGGTGCTCCACTTGGAACAGAATGGCCGTGCCATCGTTGCCGGTTCGGGGAGCCGGCTCGTCGCCGATCACGGCAAATCGGGTCGTATTGCCCGGGTTGTCCTCAATGTTTTCGGCCAAGATGTCCAGACCATAGTGGATACCGGCCTCCAGGCTGGCGATGGCCGCCGCCCCGGGCTTCTCCTTGGCCAGTTGGGCGGCCGTCGACGTACTGGTCACCTCGATCGGTCGCGCCCCCGGCAAGTGCTTCGCCAACCAATTGCGACATTGCGACAGGGCCTGCGGACGACTGTAGACCTCGCAAACCTCGGTCCGGGGACACTTCGCCAGCAGTGTATGGTGGATCTCCATCTCGACCTGGCCGCAAATCCGCACCGGCAGCCGAGTGAACATGTCCAACGTGTCGGCGATCCGCCCGTCGGTCGAGTTCTCGACCGGGACCAGCCCGAAATCGCTGTGCCCCCGGTCGACCTCCTCGAACACGGCCGGAATACTACCCACCGGCACGAACTCGACGCTCTGACCGAACTGCCTCAGCGCCGCCAAGTGGCTATAGCTGTACAGCGGGCCCAAAAAGGCGATTCTTCGTTCGCGAACCAAGGCACGGCACCCGCTGTGCAGTTCGCGGAAAATGGCCTTCAGTGCCGGCTTCGACAGCGGACCACGGCTGCGATCGACCAACCGAGAGAATCCCTCGTCGGCCATGCTCGAGGGCACGGCCGCGGCCGCCTTCGGACCGCTCTGTTTAGCCGCTTTGGCAACCAGCCGGGCTCGGTCCTGGGCCAGCTTCAAAAGCTTCTCATCCAACTCAGCCAATTGCGACGACAGATCCGCAGCCGCGCGGCGCGAACCGGAAGCCCCTTTCTTGGCCTTCGCGACCTTCTTTTTCACCCTTTTTGTGCCTTTGGCCTTCGCCATAAGAAGCTTCCTCGCGGAACCGCCGAATCCACCCTTGTACCCGAGCCGCCCCCGCCTGTCAACCGAGTGGCATGGTAGAAAAAAGGGGCCAGGACCCTATTTGGCAGAATGGGCTATTTGCCAGGCGGACAGAATTGACGGCACCTCGATATGCCAAGGATAATCAGGGGCTCATCTATCAAGTTTTCCCCCTTAGCCCAGAGGCACCCGCGAAAAGTTCAGTCAGTAATGATTCCGGGGGCAACGCTATATTGCCCAAAGCGCCAAATAGGGTCCTGACCCCTTTTTCCCCTCTAACGTATTAGTTGTAGAAGTTGATCGACCGCGAACTCCGTCTCAATTCGACCGTCGACCACTATCTGACCGTCGGGCGTCTTTCCGGACTGCAACGAAGCGCTCTGCAAAAAGGTAAGAATGCGCTGGAGTATCAACTTATCCTGCTCACGCCAGTGCGTGTCGTTCTCCAGCTTCCCGGGAGCAGTTCTCAGCAGCCTTCCGGCAGCCTGCTTGAGGCGGTCGGATAGTTCCTGGTTTTGGGAAATCACACGGCCCCGCATCACAAAGCGATCCGTCGTGTCGTTCCAGTCTGCGCCGATACAGATGAATTCAGCACCGGCGCAAAGGCCCTCGACTCCGTCAAGTACCGGCTTGTCACGCAGCTCTTCCTCCTTCAGAAGCCACCGATATTGAAGGGTACGCGTGTCGAAGCGAGGAAGGTTGTGGAAGGCAACCGTTAGAAGTCCTCCATCAATGGCCGCCCACTGATCGGCCCAGGCATATCGCGGTCGCCCGTCAATGTGGGTGTCAATCATCCGTTTGAGCTTTTCCTCCTGGCCCGCGAACAGGAGCGTTCGGCTGTCGGGACTATAGACATAACCCTTTTCTCTTCCTAGGACAAAACTACTATAGGTCGGGCCGACTGGTAATTCGAGATACTTGAATTGGCGATACTCCTTCTCTACCGCCTCGGAAAGGGCCTTCGCAAAGAACTGTTTCCAATCGACAGGTACGGTCGTACGCACCATCACCGGGATAGGCACCACACGCCAGTTCCCGCTATCATCGGAGTCAAGGATCACGTCAAGATGGCCTGCAACGAACTCGATCTGCTCGACCCGTGGAAACAGTCCGTCTCCGTCCAGTTCATCATTCCATAGGTCCTTCAGTAGCTGCCATTCATCGCGGCGAAATAACTCCGCGAGCCGAATAACGAAGACCGCCGATCCCTCGCTGCCAAGAACGGCAGGATCGAAGGGCTTTCGCTGAAAGAGGTTTGCATCCGCGGCTCGGCCCGACTCTGGCGCGGTTGGGTTGATCACCTCGTTCTTGTCGGTTGTCTTCCCAACAATCCTGTTGGCGACTCGTGTTCGATCCGGCTCGTCGGGCTTTTGTGCCGCACATCGGATCGCGGTTGTCCCCACTGAAACAAGAACTAGGGCAACGATCGAGACCCATTGGGTCGTCTTCGTTGCCGAATCCCGTACGGAGCCATCCTTTGCTCGCAACATTTCGATTCTCCTCATGAGAAAACGTGATGAAACCGGCAAGGCGATAGAACCCGGCCATACGTTGGGCCGGTCGTCCTGCCGAAGGGCAATTCTCGATAAAGCACGTAGATATCGACGACGTCCTCCTGCCAGGGTCGCGGCAAGCGTGTCCGCCGCCAGTTCCTGTTCCTGCACCAGACGTCGCGTCAACCAATGGATCAACGGATGGTAGAAGTGAAGGGCGGCCACGACGTACGCAATCAGTCGCATCGGATAGTCGCGACGGCAAACATGGGCAACCTCGTGTGCTAACACTGCGAGCAGTTCATCGTCAGACCAGTCCACCCAATCGGCCGGCAAGACAATCACCGGCCGACGCCAGCCAATCGTTGCCGCGGCAACCAGATGAGGACTCTCGCGAACCGCAACAGAACGTGAGTACGGGGCCAGTTGTTGGACTCGTGTTAAGAGTTCAATGACCTTGGCACTTGCAAGTGGCCGACTTTGCCGATAGAGTCGCCGGATCGCTCGCAGGCCGATGGCAACCCGCAGCAAGAATGCACAGACGCCAATCGCGACGGCCAGCAGCAAAGCCCTGGGCCATATGCGACTTGTCGTCGACTCTTCGACGCGCGGGGCGACCATGGTTTGCTGAAAAAGGCGAAGCCACTGAATTGGCAGGGAAATGCGCCTATCAACACCGTTGCTTCGTGGTTGCTCGGCCGTATTGTGCGGTGACGTTTGCCCCACGGCATTCTCTTCCGCAGCAGCGATTGCTACGGGCGATGTCCCCGTGTCCGTTATAGATGTCGCATCCGGCAGTAGACTCCACCAACTCGGCAGCGGGCAAAAGGACAAAGCGGTAACGACGGCAACAGCAAACACTGCGGTGCCGATGAGGGCCGCTCGTACCGAGGGTCGACCCCGTGACGTCAGCAAGTAGAGCAGGCTCGCTACGAGGGAGACAATTGTCACCTGAGTCAAGCACAAGATGAGCAGTAGGTTCATGAATCCTGCTCCTTCAGAATCTCTTCCAACGTGGCACGCTCTTTGGCGGTCAGATTCTTCCGCTCTAGAACTCGCACCAGCAACTGCTCTCGCGAACCATGAAAGACTCGCTGAACCAGATCTTGCACAAGGTTGCTCGAAACCTGCTCAAACGAGCGCGCGGGGCGGTACAGAAAGGGCCGTGCCCGGTTCGTCTGTTCGAGAAAACCTTTCTCTACCAACAGGCGCACCAGATTTGCGACCGTGACGTACGCACGATCCACACCCGACTTGGCAAGCCGATCGCGTGCTTCGGCAGCATTCAATTCACCGCGTCTCCAGAACACGTGCATGACCTCCAATTCACGTTCGGTCAGCTCCTTGACTCGTGGACGAACCATCCATCTCACTCCATGAACTCGGCCGGCACTTCAATCACTCGCCTACGTGCCTGGGATTTGGGTTACCAAATTTGGTTAAGCGAGAATAGCGGAATGCCGAACCATGGTCAACATCAGTTTGGGACCGCCACTTGGCCGACCACCGGGCCACAATAGCTTGCTGCACTGCCACAAAAGGAGTTGCATCCGCTTTCCTTCCGTTCGACTGCCATAATGGCAGGGCGGCTATTTGGCCGTTTTTCATCGTGTCAAAATGGCAGCCCCCCGATGAGCTATTCTGCTTCCGCAGGAAATCCGGGCTCACTTGTGTTCCGCAAACCATTGGCACATAGCAACTTACGGAGCCTTGTTCCGGCAAGACCGTCTTCCGGCACGGTCTTTGCTTATTTGTGCTCTCTCGGAAAGAGTGCCGAACAGGGCAAAACACACAAATTGGCCGGCAAAGACGGTTCGGCCCGGCAATAAGCAATAAGAGCAAAGGAGCTTCCAATGGCAGAAGGCGAAAAAATCATCGGGATCGACCTGGGAACCACCAACTCGGTAGTCGCCGTGATGGAAGGCAGCGACGCAAAAGTCATCCCCAATGCCGAAGGCAACCGGCTGACCCCTAGCGTGGTCGCTTATACCGACAAAGACGAGACGCTCGTCGGCGAACCGGCCCGACGCCAAGCCGTCACCAATCCCACGCGGACGATCTCCTCGATCAAGCGGTTCATGGGGCGTCGACACAACGAGGTGGCTTCCGAGGAGAAGATCGTTCCTTATAACATCGTCGGCGGACCGCAGGATTATGTCAAAGTCGGCATCGATGGAAAAGAACACACGCCGCCGGAAATCTCGGCCGTCACGTTGCGAAAACTCAAGGAATCGGCCGAAGCCTATTTGGGCCATAAGGTCAACAAGGCCGTGATCACCGTGCCGGCCTACTTCAACGATGCCCAGCGCCAGGCGACCAAGGACGCCGGCCAGATTGCCGGGCTGGAGGTCGCGCGGATCATCAACGAGCCGACGGCCGCCTCGCTGGCCTACGGACTGGATAGGAAGAAGGCCGAGAAAATTGCCGTCTTCGACTTCGGCGGCGGGACGTTCGATATCTCGGTACTGGAAGTGGCCGACGGCGTGTTCCGTGTCATCTCGACCAACGGCGACACGCACCTTGGCGGCGACGATCTGGACGACGCGCTGATCCACTACGTGGCCGACGAGTTCCAAAAGGAACAGGGTATCGACCTGCGCAAGGACACCATGGCCCTGCAGCGGCTGCAAGAGGCCTGCGAAAAGGCCAAGAAAGAGCTCAGTACGGCCCAGGCGACCGACATCAACCTGCCCTTCGTCACGGCCGACGCTGCCGGTCCAAAACACTTGCAGATGAAGATTACCCGGGCGATGTTCGAGCAACTGGTAGATCCGCTGATCGAGCGTTGCCGCGGTCCGGTCCAAAAGGTGCTGGCGGACGCCAAGATGAAGCCCGGCGACATCGACGAGATTGTCCTGGTCGGCGGCTCGACGCGCATGCCGAAGGGTCAGGAAATGGTCAAAGAGATGTTTGGCAAGGAGCCTCACAAGGGCGTGAATCCCGACGAGGTCGTGGCCATCGGCGCGGCCATCCAGGGCGGCGTGCTGGCCGGCGAGGTCAAGGACGTATTACTGCTGGACGTCACGCCCTTGTCGTTCGGTATCGAAACGCTCGGCGGCGTGATGACCAAGCTGGTCGATCGCAACACGACGATCCCCACCGAACGGAAGCAGGTCTTCAGCACGGCCGACGACAACCAGATGGCCGTTACCGTGAAGGTCTATCAGGGCGAACGCGAGATGGCGGCCGGCAACCGTTTGCTCGGCGAGTTCAACCTCGAGGGCATTCCGCCGGCGCCGCGCGGCGTGCCGCAGATCGAAGTCAAGTTCGACATCGACGCCAACGGCATCCTCAACGTTGCGGCCAAGGACCTGGGCACCGGCAAGGAGCAGACCGTGCGGATCGAGCAATCCAGCGGGCTGTCCGAGGAAGAGATCGAGACGATGCAGAAGGACGCCGAGGCCCACGCTGAAGAGGACAAGAAGAAGCGTGAGTTGGCCGAGGCCCGAAACCAGGCCGACGCAATGTGCTTCCAACTCGAAAAGCTCTTGAAGGAACACGACGAGAAGCTTTCCGATGCGGACAAGACCGCGGTCAACCAGTCGATCGAAAAGACTCGCGAGAAGGCCAAGGGCGAAGATACCGAGGCGATCAAGTCGGCACTGAGCGAATTGGAGCAGGCCTCGCACGCCTTGAGCAAGACGCTGTACGAGTCGGCCGCCCAACCGGGCGAAGCACCCGGCGCCGAAGCCGGTCCCACGCCCGAAGCCGAACCGGCCGAACCGGCCAGCGACGACGACGCAATCGACGCGGAGTTCGAAGTCAAAGATTCGTAACAGAGGGTGGCCGGGTGCCACGGGTGGCTTGCCCACCCGTGCCGCCATGCCGGGTGCCATGGGCGGCTTGTCCGCCCTTGCCGACCTGCAGCAAACAGCACGGGCTGACACGTGGCAACGGCAAAGCCAATCCCCTCACCCTAACCCTCTCCCAAAGGGAGAGGGAACCAAACCATGGCATTTCGATTCGATAAACTCACGATCAAGGCCCAGGAGGCTGTGGCCGCGGCTCAGGCGTTGGCGGCCGATCGGGGGCACTCGCAGGTCGATCCCTTGCACCTGCTGGGGGCCTTGCTGGCCGAGAGTGATGGGATCGTGGGGCCTGTGCTCGAGCGTATCGGCGTGAACCGGGGCCAGTTGCACCAGATCGTCGAGGCCGAGTTGGGCCATTTCCCCAAGGTCACCGGCGGCTCGCCCCCGCAAGGCGGCGGCGATCTGCAACGCGTGCTCGAAGCGGCCCAGCAGGAAGCCGACGCGATGAAAGACGAGTTCGTCTCGACCGAGCACCTGCTGCTGGCTCTGGCCAAGGTCGACTCGAAGGCCAAGAACGTTTTGAATCTCAACGCGGTCGCCGAAAAGGACCTGCTGAAGGCTCTGCAGGAGATCCGCGGCAGTGCGCGGGTGACCGATCAGAATCCCGAGGACAAGTTCCAGGCCTTGGAACGTTACGGCATCGATCTGGTCGATCGGGCCCGGCAAGGTAAGCTCGATCCGGTCATCGGCCGCGATCAGGAGATCCGCCGTGTGATCCAAGTGCTTTCCCGCCGCAGGAAGAACAATCCCGTGCTGATCGGCGAGCCGGGCGTCGGCAAGACGGCCATCGCCGAAGGGCTGGCCCTAAGGATCATCGAAGGCGACGTGCCCGAGAGCATCAAGGAAAAACGGGTCATCGCGCTCGATATGGGCGCACTGGTCGCGGGCACCAAGTTCCGCGGCGAATTCGAGGAGCGGCTCAAGGCCGTGCTCAAGGCCGTGCAGGAGGCCGAGGGCACCGTCATCCTGTTCATCGACGAGCTCCACACGGTCGTCGGCGCCGGTGCCTCCGAGGGGGCCATGGACGCCAGCAATCTTCTCAAGCCCATGCTGGCTCGAGGCGAGTTGCACTGCATCGGAGCAACCACGCTGACCGAGTATCGCAAGTACGTGGAGAAGGACGCCGCGCTGGAGCGGCGCTTCCAACCGGTTCGCGTCGAGGAACCCGACGTCGCCGATACGGTTTCGATCCTGCGCGGACTCCGGGAGCGTTACGAGGAGCATCACGGCGTGCGTATCAAGGACGCCGCGCTCGTGACCGCCGCCATGCTCTCGGATCGGTACATCTCCGACCGGTTCCTGCCCGACAAAGCCATCGACCTGATCGACGAGGCCACCAGCCGCGTGGCCATGGAACTGGAGAGCGTGCCCGACGAGATCGATCAGGTCCAACGTCGTTTGACTCAACTGGAGTTGGCGGCCCGGCAACTGACCGATGAAACGGAAGAAGACGCCAAGGACCGGCTCGAAGAGATCGAGGCCGAGATGGCCGAAAAGAAACGCACGCTGGCCAACCTGCGCGAGCAGTGGGAGGCCGAAAAGCTAGGCATCGGCGACGTGCAAAAGGTCCGCCAGGAACTGGCCCGGGTCGATCTCGAATTCGAGCACCTCGACGCGGCCATCAAGCAGAAACTGGGCGCCGGCCAACCGATTCCCGAGGAAGACTATCAACGGCTCTACGAACTGGACGTGCAGCGCAAGCAACTCAACGAGCGGATCGAAGCCGAGGCGGCCGAAACCAACGGCAATGGCGACGACAAGCCGGCCCAAGGTCGGCGGCTGTTGCGGCAGGAAGTTACCGAAGAAGAGATCGCCGAGGTGGTCAGTGCCTGGACCGGCATCCCCGTCTCGCGGATGGTCGAGACGGAACGGGCCAAGCTGTTGGTCATGGAAGATCGGCTCCACCTGCGGCTGATCGGCCAGGACGAGGCGGTCGAGGCCGTCTCGAATGCCGTACGACGCAACCGCTCGGGCCTGCAAGACCCC
>CAYYOX010000016.1:0-6227 GCA_964473065.1 uncultured Planctomycetaceae bacterium
GTGTGCAAATCGCTCGGACAACGGCCGCATAGGGATAAGTATAAAGGTTTCTCATCCAGAAGTAAAGTGCTATTGTTTGTAAACATACTGATATATCGAGATTCCTAGGGTCGTATGTCCGGTTTTTTGCCACAACTTAACCTATTTGGCGACCTGACGAAGCAGAGCATAGCTGACAGCCGCAGTTGGCATACCTCACAAGAGTGGACTCGGTGACAAAAAAACTGCCGTCGATGCCCTTCTCGGATTGAGCCCTACCTTGGTATCCTCTGTTAGGCGGATTGAAACTTCATAGGCGAGAATTCGCCCAAGAAGTCCGTGCGAACCGGCTCCTGCACTACTAACCTCAAAGATCGTCCAGTTTTTGTTGTAAAAGACATTGGGACTACCACAGAGATCACAGAGAACACAGAGAAGAATACGGGCAACAAGCAAATCTTCTCTGTGTCCTCTGTGATCTCTGTGGTTCCCCTTCTTTTCTTTGATTGCGGCTACGCCGCGCTAGGGAAGTTTGACCACCGATGCCCAATAAAAGTCACCCTCAACCCGGCAAGGTTTTCCTGGTAGGCGCCGGGCCTGGAGATCCCGGGCTGTTGACGCTTCGGGCGGTCGAATGTCTCGCTCGGGCCGATTTGGTGTTGTACGACTATCTCGTCAACCCGGCCGTCCTAAAGCATGTCCAGTCGTCGGCGGACGTGCTTTGCCTTGGGCGTCTTCAGGAGAATCAGCGTGGCAGTTCTCAGTCGGAAATCAACGCCCGAATGATCGAAGCTTCCCGAGCCGGCAATACTGTCGTGCGGCTGAAGGGCGGGGATCCGATGGTCTTTGGCCGTTTTGCCGAGGAGACCGACGCGCTGTCCGACGCCCAAATTGCCTGGGAAGTCGTTCCGGGGATTACGGCCGGGTTGGCCGCGGCCGCATACGCCGAGATCCCTATCACACATCGCAAGCGATCTTCCGCCGTGGCCCTGGTGACCGGCCATCCGGGTTCCGGCGAGGCGCAGCTTGACTTCGGCCAGTTGGCGAGCTTTCCCGGGACGCTGGTCTTCTACATGAGTGCGACCAGCGCGGAAGTTTGGGCCAAGGCGTTGCTTCAGGCCGGCAAGTCGCCGGAAACGCCCGTAATCATCGTCCGCCGATGCACCTGGCCCGATCAGCAGACCGTGCGTTGCACCTTGGCCACCGTGGTCGAGGTGATCGCCGAACATGAGCTACGTCCTCCGGCCGTGGTGCTTATTGGCGAGGCGGTCGCGGAAACTCCCGAGGCCTCTTGGTTTTCCAGCCGACCCTTGTTCGGCACTCGGGTCCTGGTCACCCGACCGCGCGACGGAGCGGCCGTGCTGAGTGATCGGCTGACGGAGTTGGGGGCCGACGTGCTGCTGCAGCCGACGATCGAGATCTCCGATCCGGACGACTGGGCGCCGGTCGACGCGGCCTTGGATCGGTTGGACCAATACGATTGGCTCGTGTTTTCCAGTGTGCACGGCGTTCGTTATTTCATGGGCCGACTCTTCGATCGGGAGATCGACCTGCGGCGGCTAGGCGGCGTGCGCCTGGCGGCGGTCGGGCCGAGCACGGCCGACAAACTGGCCCGCTACCATCTTCGGGTCGACTTGCTGCCAAAGGAATATCGGGCCGAGTCGCTGGTTGAGGCATTTTCCGCCGACGCAGCCGGCCGGAAGTTTCTCTTGGTTCGGGCAAGTCGCGGCCGAGAGATTCTACGCGACGGATTGACGGCCGCCGGGGCAGAGGTCGATCAGATTGTCGGCTACAACAGCACCGATGTCGAGTGTCCGGCCGATGACGTGGCCCGGGCGATGTCGCAACGTCGGCTCGATTGGACCACGGTGACCAGTTCCGCCATAGCCCGATCGCTGGTGGCCATGTTCGGCGACGACTTGCGCAAGACCAAGCTAGCCAGCATCAGCCCGATCACCTCGGAGACGCTCCGCGGGCTAGGCCACGAATCGGCAGTGGAAGCCACGGAGCACACCATGCCCGGCGTGATCGACGCGATCTTGCGTGAGAAGTCGAGTGCATAGCCCGGCAATCAACGCGTGGCCCAGGCTTCTTCCGTTTCGGGGAAGAGGCTTTCGTGGCCGACGCCGCTTCGCGGTTCGGCCATCCAATCGGCGACCGTCTCGCGCCACTTGGCGTAATGGGCCGTCTCCTTGTGGGCCTTCATGCCCTCTTCGCTGTTGTAGACCTCGTACAACGTGAAGCGGTTCGGGTCGTCGGCCTGCTGGTTCACATCGAACCGCAGGTTACCCGGCTCCTGGACGGTGTTCCTCGCGTTTTCCAACGTAGCCGCGATGAAGTCTTCCCGGTTCTCCGGCTTCACGTGGACGTAAATGCAGACGACAAACATAGTTTCCCTCGTGTGATAGATTGTCTGATCGTACGCCAAGTCGGCGTCCCTTGCCGCGAGTATATCACGAAGCGGAAAGCCGTCAACAGCCCGTTGGAATACGGTGACGTTCCTCTCTACTTGCGGCGTCCAAATCGCGGGCGGAGAATGGCCAAGACGATCAACAGGGGAACGGCCAATAGGGCCGTCTTGGGGCGAATGGCTATGATCGCCACGCTCGTCAACAGCAGGCCCAGCAGCCAGCCGGGCAGTCGCTGAAGTTGATCGAAGGCCAACCACAACAGGGCCGCCAACGTGCCGCCACGCCAACAGGCCGCCTTCGCCTGTATCTGCCAGGCTTCTCGTGGCGGATAGAACCAGAAAACTACGGCTCCGACCAAACAAAGCAAGGCAATGATTCCGATGGCGTGACGACGCATAAGAGAATTGTCGGCCAGGTGTTTTGACAGGATAACAGGATGGACGGGATGAAAGACCGGTGGAGTTCTTGATTTGTCGTTGCAGTTCAGTCAAATGTAGTTAAAGTATGATCAGCGGAAATGGGAAAACCAAGACCAAGGTTTCTGCCTTCCCTTTATCCTGATTATCATGTTATCCTGTCCAAAACCATTGCTTTGCGAACGCTTACTTAGATCCTATCGAGTGTGTCGATCCAGCGAGCCAGTTCGGTTAGCTCCTCGTCGGTCAGATCGCGCGGCTCTTGGCCGAGGTTCTTCGTGGTCACGGGAATCTTCAGCTTGCGAATTCCCGCGACGGCCCGCTCGATCGGCCCGCCTTGCCACGCCTTTTCCGAGGTCGCTAGGTAAACGGCCAATCGACGCGACGGGTCGTTTTGGGGCGGCCGGCCTAGCGGCGGGGCTTCGATTGCCGCTACGGCTCGAATTTGATCTTTCAGGCTGAAGCCCGCCACGAAAGCCATTTTCCCGCCCGCGCCTTGGCCGTGCGCGACGATCCGCGCCGGATCGACTTCGTAGGTCGACGTGATCTGGCCGAGCAGTTTCTTGACCAGTTCCAAGTCACCCGGCTTCCATTGCTTGGGATCGGTCGCCGCGGGGGCCAGCAGGATCAAGTCGTGAGCGTCGCACAGCGGCTTCCATTTGCCGAGCAACGCGGGCCAATCGAGCCCGTCGGCCGCATGAAACCAAACGACCACGCCATGGGCCACCGCAGGATCATAAGACTCGGGAACGTAGGCCCAGGCGTCGTTCTTCATCTCGGGAACCTTCAACTCCACCGGACCGATGTCGGGGAGTTGGTCCGCCGAACGTTCACTCGGACCGCGTGACGGCGGCAACTCGACCGGCGGGAGATCTTCCGGCAGACGGCCCAACGCGAGCGTCAGTTTCCACTGCTCTTCACCGCGGCGCACTTCCAACTCGACCTGCTCGTCCGGTTGAAACGCGCCGATTTGCCCGATCATGGAATGTCGATCTTGAATCGCCTGACCGCCTACGGAAACGATCACATCGCCCGGCTGAAGTCCGGCGGTCGCGGCGGGGCTCTCGGGATAGACGTAACGGATGCTCACCCCGGCCGGCTCGGCGGGCGTACGCATGGGAAGAATGCCGAGGAACGCATGGTCGTACGGGTCGATCTTGGCAACCAACTCAATGTCCAGCGGAATTCGCTTTTCGTCGCGCAGCACGACCAGCCGAACCGTCTCGCCCGCATAACGTCGGCTGAGCTCGGATTTCACGCCGGCCGCAAACGCAACTTGCCGACCGCCGACTTCGACGATCCGATCGTCCGGTTTCATGCCGGCCTTCTTCGCCGGACCGTTCGGATGGCAGGCGGCCACAGTCGGTTCGGCCAGTGCCAGGTTGCCGCCTTGCATGTTGATCCCGATCACGCCGGGCAACAGGTCCTTGCCCTCTTGCAAGCGAGGCAGGATCTCCATGATATGCTGGGCATCGATCGCAAAACCGATGCCCGAGTCGTACCACTCGTATCCGGCAACCTTTTCACTCGAGTCGGGCGACAGCGGCACGAGCACGCCGAGCACGCGACCGTGAATGTCGATCAGCGGCCCGCCATAGTTGTTCGGCGAGATGGCCGCATCGGTCTGGATCGCCTTGCCCCAGACACGCCCCACGGCACTGAGCACGCCCACGGCCATGTTCGGCCGATCCCGCTCGAACGTTCGGCCGACGGCCAGAGCCCATTGCCCGACGTGCATCTGTTCGCGCGGAACGATTTCGGGCGTCGGCAACGGTTCTTCGTTATCGATCTTCAACAGCACCAGATGCCGGCTCTTGTCGGTGGCCACCAGTCGGGCCGGTTTGATGCGGTCGTCTGAGAGTCGCACAAGGATCGAGTCGGGACTGTGAAGAAACCCGAACTCGCTGGAAATAATATGGCCCTGGGAATCGACAATCAGTCCGGTCGTTGCGCCCTGGCCGACCGTCAACCGGCCGACTCGCTCCTTACCGCCGACCGTTTCGATGCGAACTACCGTCGGCGCCACTCGCCCGACGGCCGCCTGAAAGGCCTCTTGTTCGAGCCGGTCCAAGTCGATCTCGTCGGCCGCAAGGGCGCTTGCAGCGCAACAGGCGGCAAGCAGGAGGATCAGGCTACGAATTGCTCTGGGCTGGTTCATGGCGACTCCTGGAGATCTTCGGCGGAAACCTGCAAAGCGACTTCCAACAGTTCCTGCCCGCGGAGCACGGTCAGTTTGATCTGGTCCTCGAAATCGATAAACTCCAGCTCCTCTCGCAACGATTTGCAGGAACGGATCAACCGATCGTTCAACAGCAGCACCAGATCGTCGGGCCGCAAGCCGGCTTCCGCCGCGGTCGAGCCGGGGCGTACGTTGTCGATGTAGGGCGGCGTGCGTTGCAGGACGTCGGGAACCAGCATCAGACCGAGCATGTCGAGTTGCAACGCTCGCTCGGGTTTGCGGACGACCGGCTCGGTCCGCTGGGCGTTGAACGTGCCGTCGCGGATCGCCTGGACCGATTCGCGAAGTTCGCCGATCGGGATCGCATGGTTCAGCCACGTGTTGTTCATCGCGTTGCGGAGTTCTTTGCCCAGCATCCCGATCAATTCTCCATGCCGGGTCAACAAGGCCCCGCCAGCCGCGCCCGGATTATTGGTCACCACGTCCAGCACATAGACGGGCCCTTCGTACAGTGTTTCGAACGTACCGCGTCGGGCCTGCAAGGTCGTCTTCACCGCGACCACGCCATGCTGCACGCTGGCCGGTTCATCGCCGATGGCCACGCCGAACAGGTTGCTGATCGCGAGGATTCGCGCGCCGGCTTCTACCTCGACAGCCCCGGCCAGCTCGAAGCAATCCAGGTCGGTCGCCTCGATCTTCAACACGGCCACCTCCAGCCGGGGATCGGCGCCCAGCAGTTGGGCGTCGAAGCGGCGCCCGTCGGCCAGCGTGACCGAAATGTCGTCCGTGTCGAGCACATAGCTGAAGGTGGTCAAGATGTGGCCGTCCGGCGAGATGAGCATTCCGCTTTGATAGGGTTCCAGGCCGCGAAATCCGCCCGCCCCGTAGATCTTAGCCAATCTCGGCTGAACCCGATCAATCGTACCCGCGACCGTCACCCGCCCATCGGCCATAGCATCGTTGGCCGACCATGCAAGGCACGTCAGTAGCGAGAGCAGGACGATGGTTGTTTTCAAGTTCCGCATTTGATACTCGTGATCATGTAGGGTGGGTCGAGGAACGAAGACCCACGCGGCGTCTTTTCGTCATTCGTCATTTGGATTTCGTCATTATCCTCAGCGTGGGTCTTCGTTCCTCGACCCACCCTACAAGGGGTTTTTCTTACTCGGTAAGTGCTTCCAATGTGAACTCTTCGATGTGGAATGTGGCGTAGGGTTCGTCGCAGACGCGGACTTCCATTCG
>CAYYOX010000016.1:6237-13267 GCA_964473065.1 uncultured Planctomycetaceae bacterium
ATCTCGCACGGATCGGCGTCGTCCTCGGAGAACATCTCGACGGCCAGCAGGTCACCCTCGGTCGGATCGAACAGGAACCGACAACGGACACCCCCGTGCAACCCCGTCAACGCATCGACCGGCGCGTCGCGGTCGGCCAGCGGCACGGTTCCTAAGTAACTTACGTCGCCGAACGGCCCGGGTCCGCCGGTGGCCAGTCGCCGCCAAAGATACCAGGCCGCCATCAGGCCGCCGCTTTGAGGCGGGACAAGCGGAGCACTCAGGTCATCGCCGGCCGTCCATCGTATCTCCGTGCCCGGTAGTTCCAGGCGACCGTCAGCATCGCTCAACCGCAGCCGGAACTCGCCGCCGCCTTCGAGCGTTCCGCGGAGCACCCAGATCCCTCCTTGTGCGGCAAAGTCACCCCGGGCAACCCACGCCTGCCACACGCGATCGAGCTGGAGCTTGTTGAAGTAGTGATTTGCGAAACCGCGTTTCTGCTCGAAATGTTGTTTGACAATCTCGGGCATGGGAACCGGACGGTGCGCGTGCGGAATCGGCGGATGCTCGGGAGGCGTCGGCTTGGGATCTTCGTCCTTTCCGGGTTCTTCCTCGGGTTTCGGTATGGGCATGGGCATCTTGCGGGGGCGGCCGGCGGTCTTTTCGATCAGTTCCTCGATGCCGTGCAGGCCTTGCAGCCGGACCAGCACGTCGTAGCGGCGCCCTTCGCGACGGAAGCTCAGCGGCACTCGCCATCCCTTAGGATAGATCCCCAACACGTTCTTCAGCCCGTTGACCGTCGAGATGGGCCGGCCGCCGAAGCTGATAATCTCATCGCCGAACCGTAATCCGCGGCGATAGGCGTCGGAGTCTTCTAGAATGTCGTCGACGAGCACGCGTCCTTGCTGGTCGGACGCGACCTGGGCCCCGAGCGTGGCATGATCGACGATCCGACCGCTGTGCAAATGGCCCATGAAGTTCTTGATCTGATTGATGGAGATCGCATAAGCGGCCCCCACGTTGACGCGGCCACGCTTCTCGAACGAGGCACGGCCGTTGATCCCGACCAGCCGCCCCTCGGCGTCGAACAGCGGCCCGCCCGAGTTGCCCGGGTTGATCGAGGCGTCGGTCTGGATGCAGTCGGTGTATTCCAACAGCGTGCCGGCCGGGAACTGATAGCGATGTGTTCCCGAGACGATGCCGTAGGTTACGGTGGGCTGAAAATCGGCCGCCAACAGGAACGGATTACCCATGGCGAAACACCAGTCACCCACCCGCAACCGATCGCTATCGCCCAGTTCGGCGTGGGGGAAATCGTCGCGGCCGAAGAGTTTGATCAGTGCCACGTCGCCGGTGGGATCCAGTCCGACGATCACGGCGTCGTAGGCCTTTCCGTCGGCCATGCCGCATTTCATGGCATTGCCGCACGGCTTGACGACGTGGAAGTTGGTCAGCGCATAGCCGTCCGGCGAGATGACCACTCCGGAACCGCCGCCTTGGCCGCGAGTGTCGAAGATGGCCAATACGGTCTGCTTCACCCGTTGCATGACGGCAATCCGTCCAGCCTCGGCTTCCAAAACGGCCGGATCGACAGCGGCCGGCGCGGGTGCCGAAGCGGCCGTCAGGATCAGGATACTCGACAACATAATGTGCTTCATTTGATGATCCTCACGTCGCACAGGTCGAGGTGGTCGGCCAGATCGAATTGGTCGCCGAAATCGACCAGAATCGTCAGTCTTCGTACGCCCGTCAGGTCCAACTCGATCGGCTTCGGCGGATCGGTTCCAGCGATTGCCGTCTCGAGCAAGACCTTCTCGTCGCCAAAGATGCTCAACTGGACGTTACCGCGCGGTCGCGCGCTGTCGTCGATTCCCACGATGGCCTTGAGTTGCCGGAAACGGCCGGGCAGGCGATAGACGAGTTTCGTGCGGCTATGCAGGCAGAGTCCCTTGGCGTATTGTTTCGAGTCGATCGCCAGCGGCTGCGAGCGGAAGTTCTTGTCCATCCGCGGAGCGAAACGCTCGGTCAACGCGGGAATCTCATCGCGCGTGCCGAAGTAGGGCGTGAACTCGACCGACTCGGGCTGAAGCTCGCTGAGGTAGACCAGTTTGCCTTCCGAGAAATCGATTTCCACGATCTGCTCGAGCGGGAAGGTCCTTTTCAGGCCCGCCGGCGTGACGCAGTGCAGTTGGTCGTCGAGGCTCACGGACTGGGCAACCCAACTCGAACCGGACCGATCCGTGATCCGGCATACGGGTTCGCCCATGGCGTCCGACGCGGCGTGCCGATAAATCATTCCATGCACTTTCGAGCGTTTCACCGGCAGCACGTCCCCGTCGAGCTCGAAGTGGACCCGTTTCTCGGTCACGTCGCGCAGCACGCCGCGGTGGTAGTCGAGCGAGTCGCCCTTGTGTACCACGAGCAGGTCGGTGTCGATTTCGTCCGTGATAAGGCGATCCCACGCAGCGGCGACCGGTTCCGTGTTCGGCCGAATCCGCACGCTGGCGATCGCGTCGGTTGGCAGGCTGATCGACCGATTGTCGAGCATGGTGATTTTGGCCTCGCCGTCTTGAGCGACATACTCCCGCGCCGTCAAAGTCGACCCGTCGGTCAGGCGGATCCACACAGCCGGTTCCGGCAAGGAGTCGTCGGGGTCTTTCTTGCCGGAGAATCGCAGCAGCGTTTTGGTTGGCAGTTCGGCGGGACCGTCGGCCGTCTGGATGGTCACCCGATCGGCATCCCAGGCAACGATCTGTCCGGCCAAGGTTCGTCCGTCGGACGTCTCGACTTGAAACGTCGGCGACGCGGTTGTCATCAGGATGGTAAGGCAGATTGTCAGCATGGTGTATTCCGCTAATCGTTGTTTTCACTGGCTAGTCGACGGAAGTATTGTTCGATCACGTCGCGGTAGTGCGAGGGGAACTCGCGTCCGATCTGCTGCAAGGCTTCTTCACGCTCTTTCGGGGGCAGATCACCCCAGCCGGACTCGGAACCGACGTCGCGTCGGGTCACCTTGCCGGGCCCGCGACCGCCCATGATTCGGCTGTCTTGGGCCGGATTGTTCGGCTTGAGGTTATTGGCCCCGCCGGCGCTTTGGCTCTGCTGTTGTTGCTCTTCCATTTTCTTGATCAGCTTGTCGAGCGATTCGATCACGCCGTCTTCCACGGTGCGAACTTTCTTGCCGGCACGTCCCAGATCGAGTCGGCGTCGGATGTCGTCCATCCGCCGGACGATGTGGCCGAGCGTGTCGTCTTCCAAGCCTTCTAAGTCCTGCCGGAGCAGTCGAGCAACGGCCAAGTAACGCCGGGGGCTCTGTTCGGAGTTTTCCAACAGTTGGTCGATCGCGTGGAGGCCCGGCTCCTTGGTCAACAGCGAATAATGAACCACGCCCTGATAGAACAACAGCGGGGCAGGCGCCACGACGTCGGCCGGCTTCAAGTCGGCAAGCTGCTCGGCAGCCTGGTCGAACAGCGAGTGTTGCACCGGCAATCGGCCGTAGAGCAATTGCATGTTGGCCGCCAACAAGGGCTCTGTTTTCGGGTCGGAAAGCCAGGGGAAGCTGGGCAATGCCAAGGGGCCTTTTGAGGCCAAACAGAGTCGAACCAACTCGGCCGCCTCGGGATCGACCAACGCAAACGTCTCGGCCGCCTTGGCCAGGAGTTGCTCTCCGCTGGGCTTCTCGGGCAAGGTCGACCAGACTTCGACCGCCTTGGCCCGGGTCGACTCGTCCGGCTGGCGCTGGTCGAGCCAGGCTAAGACTTCTGAGCGAACCTCTTGCGGATCGGCCGGCTGCCAACTTGTTTCGGCCGCGGCCATGCCGGTTGTTATCAGCATGATCGCGAGCAGGGCGGTTGTGGTTCGAGCGGCGTTCATCGGTTTTTCCCCATTTCCAGGTCCCGGGTTACCCGATGGATCTTTCTTTCACGCTCGGCCAACCGCCCCAGGGCTTCGATCAAGTCGGGTTTGTCGGCCTGTTCGCCTTCGATCAGTTTCGAGTACCGCTCGGTGCGACGGTTGACTCGCATTTGCAGTGCCCGGATCATCCGCAGTTCGGCCAACTTGTCGACCAGCGACGGTTCCTGTTCGCCCGACGAGGGTCGCGGGGGCTGTTGTTGACGTTCTTCCGCTTCCTTTTGGGCCTTCTTCAACGCCTCGATCATCTCCTCCAGAGCGGCCAGGATGTCTTCTTCGATGGCCAGGGTGATTTGCCCCACTTTGGCCTGGGCCAGACGCTGGGCCACTTGCTGCATGTCGTCGCGCATCTGCTCGATCGCCTCGGGAAAAGCGACCGCCGTGCCGTCGTCACGCAGCATGAGCAATGCCTTGTCCGCCTCCAACACGATCTGCGTCTGTTGCGTGCCCAGGCGGCTGGCTCGAATCTCATGCGTATGCCTTCGTTCCGCCTCGGGGATGGCGTCCAATCGCGTGGTGCCTTCATAGACTTCTCGTTGAAGTTGCAGCATCTTGCGAAACCGGGCCTGAAGCATGGCCAGCATCCGCGTGATCTCTTCCTCGCGAAGCTGCCGGAGGATCTCTTCCAACTCGGCCTTGGCCAGTTCGAGCTCACGCAGGGCCTCCTCCTGTTTTTCGACGGCCCCTTCACGCTGCGCCTCTTCGAGCTTCTCTTGCGCCTCTTGCATACGGGAACGGGCCTTGTCGAGTCGCTCGCGAGCCGGGTTGGCCTCTTGGTCCTGCGAATCTTCCGACTTGTCCCCAGACTCTTGCTCAGAGGGCTTTTCTTCGCCGGGCTTTTCTTCACCAGACTTCCCTTCGCCGGGCTTTCCTTCGCCGGGCTTCCCTTCGCCGGGCTTCCCTTCACCAGGCTTCCCTTCACCAGGCTTTCCTTCGCCGGGCTTCCCTTCGCCGGGTTTCCCCTCACTGGGATCTTCCGGAGTCTCGGTTGACTCGGACGACTCGTCGAGCTTTCCTTCTTCGTTCTGTTTGATGTCTTTTGAAATCTCGCCCGCCCGCTCGGCGAGTTGGCCTTGTTGATCGGATAGTTGGTCCGGGTTCTCGCTGTGCTCGGTCCGGCCTTGAACGTCCTTCTGCTGTTTGATCAGTCGGTTGATTCGCTTGAGGTAGTCTCGTATTCGCGCCTTTTCGGCCCGAACTCGCTGTTGGCGGTTTTCGCTTAACAGAAGTTCCAACATGGCTTGCAGGTCGCCGTGGAGGTCTTTCTGATTCTCCATGGCCCGGGCAAACTGGTCGTTGCTCAACAGTTCCGCCAGTTGCTCGAACTGCAAGTCGATCAGCCGGTCGCCGCTGAGCCGCACAGCCTTCTTCAGCAGGGCGGTCCGTCGCGGATCGTCGGCCTGATTCAATTCGGCCATCCGCAGCAGGACCTTTTCGAGGTGCTGAAACTTCTCGGCAATCTGCTCTTGCTCGGCGGAAAGGTCTGGCTTCGGCGCGGGAGCTTCCTGGGACATGGCAACGGCGCATGTCAGGCTGACGATCACGGTAGCTACGGTCGCCAGACCGTGGTTTCCGGCGCCACTCCACGCTCTGGCGAGCGTGGCTACGACAATAGTTTTAGCGTCCATGATTAGTCTCCCAGCAATTCCGCTTTCTGCCGCCGCTTGGTCTTTTCGCCCAGCTTTTCTTGTAGCTTGATGATCGAGCGGAGCAATTCGACGGCCTCGTTGAAGTCCTCCAACTCGATCATCTGCTGGAGCACCTTTTGCATCTCGATCAGGATGGCGTCGGTCTGCTGTCGGGCCACTTCTCGATATTGGGGCCCAAGCTGCCTGTCGTCCACCTTGGCCCGCAACAGCTCCAATTGCTGTTGCAGCAGGGGAAACATCGTCTCGCCGACGCGTTGCAACGGTTCGGCGACGCCCTGTTCGAGTCGCTTGTTGAGTTCCTCGGTATCGATCCGGTTGTTTATCAACTGGCGTCGAATATCGTCGACCGACTCGGCCAAGGCCAGCGTTTCGTAGGCGTTCTTGCGACTGTTTTGCAGGGTCCGCTCGACCGACAAGTGCCGCAAGGTGATCTGATGCTCCGGCGAACTCGGTTTCTCGGCCAGCCGATCCGCGGGTTCATCCCCCGGTTCGGCTCCCGGCGTCGCGGCAGATTCGGCCTTCTCTTGGGCGGTGGCTTCTCGATCGGTGGTTTCCGTGAAATCGAGCCGCAGCAACAGGTCGCGGGTTTCGACCACTTCCTCGACGATCAATTCGAGACGCTGCCGCAGCACGAGCTCTTGCGATTCGAGCATCGCACGCAATTGGTCGGGCGTGACGATCTCCTTGACGCCGAAATCGCTGGACCCGACGTTCGGCTCGTCCTCGAGATCGTACAGATCGGTGGCCATCAGCCCGACCGAAAGCGTTTGCCCGGGCGTCAACGTCAGGTCGCGCACCTCCACGGCTGCCTTGACTTGCATTTCAGTGGCCCGCTGCCGCGGTGCGTCGACCGGTCGGGTCACCGGATCGTGCTCGTTGACGCCAAGCTTGAAGGCGAGTTGCCCGAGACCGTAATCGTCGGTCACGCGTCCCTCGGCCGGCAGCCGGGCTTCGGCCGTAATCGCCTGGCCAATCCCCACGAGTCGAACGTCTTCGAACCGGGGCGCTTCATCCTCGACGGCTTCGAGCGCCAAACGGATCGGCTTGTAGGTGGTGATTCCGTCGGTATCGGAAAGCGTAAACAGCAGCGTCATGTCGTCGTGCAACGAGGCGACTCGATATTCGAAGCGGCGGGCGTCGCTCTGCAAGGCCTTGTCGTCGATGACCTTGCGAGGCAACAACTGCTTGCCCGTCTCTTGTTCTATTTTGACTTCACGCAGATCTTTGTTGGCATGGGCCAGGATCGTTACGTCGGTCCCTCGCGGCACGGGCATGGAACCGGTGACGGGGATCGTTCGCGACGCGCGTTGCGTGTAGGCGGGGTAGATCAGCTTCAACTGCATGTCGACCGTCGGGCTTTCGACCACTTCGATCCGCAAGTCGTACAAGCGGCAATCGCCGCCGACCACGTCGAAACGGATCGGGGACAGCACCCCCTGGAAGGTATAGGCATACGTTTGGAACGGGTCTTCCCGCCCACGCCGCGCCCT
>CAYYOX010000016.1:13277-23846 GCA_964473065.1 uncultured Planctomycetaceae bacterium
ACTTCTGGAGTGGACCTTGGCGGCCAAGCTGGTTCATGGTGGCCCGACGGCGGACGTTTCCGTCGGCCCGATAGCGAACCTCGACCGCCTTGGGGACCCTTGGCCAACGTGTATCGGCCTTGACGATCAGTTGCAAATCACCGCCGCGGGCGACTTTTCTTACTCCGTCGTGGAAGCCTTCGACCAGCAAATGCGTCTTCCGCGGCCAGAGTTCATTGCTGAGCAACATTCGGCGGGTCCAAGTCCCCAGCGCCTGGGGCGATTGATGGGCAAAGACGGCTACCGAGAGACCCAACAGGATGGCCGCCGTAAGGCTGCGCCGTAACGGGACCGGGTTGAACACGTTGCTCAGCTTCACCTGGGTGACGGCGTGGGCGGCCTGTCGGCACGTGTCATCGAGCATCTGCGGGTCGCAATGGGCCACCTCGGGCGAACGGGGAGAAAGCACGACGGCCGTCAGCAGGCTGTCTTTGAGCTCGGGAAACTGCCGCTCCAGCAGCATGGCCATGTTGCTATCGCTAAGCCGCACAAACGCACGCCGCACGATCAACTGAACAACCACCCAAGCGAACACGACTGCCGCCACGCACAACATGACAACGCGAACACGGGCGGGCGGCTCGAAGAACCAGTCGATCGCCAGCGTCATCCAAAACGCCACACCCAGCCAGACCGCGGTCGAGCCCAGACCTTCCGCCCAGACATAGAGCCGAATGCGTCGGCGCAATGCCCCCAACCGCCCCAAGACATGCGGAGCAAGCGTCGGTCGAGTTTCAGATGCGGTTGTCATAACGTTTACATCAAATCACTATCCACTAACCACTATCCACTGCTACGCTAGTTTCACCAATCTTCGAATAAGCCACTCGAAACACAATAGTCCACACAATCCAAACATCATCCATCGCAGCCAGGTTTCTTCCCAGAGTGTGTCGGGATCGTGGGGGATATACTCGATCTTGGGCTGCCCCTTGAGGCGCTCCGCCAAGGTTTGGTCGGCATTAGGGTCGAGCATTGCGCTGAGCCCGACGTAATACAGCCCGCCGGTGTCCGGGCCTTCGGCGATGCGAGTCAGCAACGCGTCGTTGCGTTGCGGGTTCTCTCGTTCCAGGTCTGGCAAGCTCACTTGGATGCGTCGCAAAAGACGCTCGTTCTTCTGCTCCGGCAAGGAGAGCTCGAGCCGGTAGGAACCTTCCTTGAGCACGGGAAATCGGCCGGCATATGTCCCCGGTCGACTGGGGTCGGTCGGCAAGGCGACCGTTTGCAAGCTGCCGTCCGGCTGAAATACTTGCAAGGGAACGCTGGGAGCGGTCAGCGGTTCCAGGGCCGCATTGGTCAACTGGGCACGGACCTCGACCGTATTGCCCAATAAGTAGCGATCCCGACCGACCAGCAACACGCCGCGGCTGGAACCCCGCAGCAGGCGACCTTGTGACACGTGCCGGAGCAGTTTTGTGTAGAATGTTTCGAAGTACGTGGGGTCAACCTTCCGCAGTCGCCACATCTCGCCGCTGCCGATGTAGAACACGCGACCGGAACCGAAGAACTGACTCGCAAGGAAGACGGGCTTGCGATCGGCTCGCGCGGTTCGCGGATCGGAAAAATGGGCTAGGACGGTCGCCCCGGGCTTGGGGCCGCGTACCGAGCAGAAGCTGAACACGCCGTCGAAGCCGGCCCAAGCCTGCCGACCCTCGGCCGCCGTATCAGCGAGCCAGAGGTACTCCGTCTCCAGGCCTTCGCGTGTGAAATCCAACGGCCAAGGTTCCTCGGCCACGTACATGCCTTCCTCGACCGCAGAAAAGCGGCGATGGAACTCGACCGGATACAAGGATCGAATCTTGCCCATACTCGGGTCGCTCACCCAGCCGTTGATCGCATTGGCCGTGAACACTCCGCCGGCAACCACGATCAGGCCGCCTCCCTGTTCACCGACCCAAGCTTCCAGCAGTTCGATTTGGGTCGGGCTGAGCGCTTGCCAATCGGGATCGAAGCCCACGACGCAATCGTACTCGAACATCTCTTCCCGCGTGGCGGGGAAATCGTCGAGTACGTGGTCGGCCTCCTGCGAGATACCCGGCTGGGCCGTTTGCAGCAAGATGTCGACGGTCGTGGACCGATCGCGATAGAGTTGTGTGCGAAGGAACCGGTATTCCCGCGTGGGGCCGCCGGCTAATAGGAGCACGCGATTCTTGTGATCGACAATCTCAACGTCCGCCTCGCGGATCTGGTCGTCCGGGTTGTGATCTCCTTCGACGTTTTCGATTCGCAGCGACAAGGTTCGGGTGCCGATTTTCTCGGGCATCAGCTCGAACTTCACCGGCAGCACGTCCCCGTCACCGCCGAGGGTGACTTGCTCTTGGCCTTCGAGCGTTTCGCTGTCGGGGGTGGAATCGGTCGTCTTGGCAGAGAACGGGCGGGAAAACAATTTAACTTGCACGGATCGGCCGGCCATGCCTTGCGACTGGACGAACCCGGTGACCGTGTAACCATCGCCCGGATAGGCCCCGGCCGGCGCCACCAGATCGCTGATCCGCACGTTGGTCGGTTTGCTGGTAGAGCCCAGGCCGACGGTAAAGATCGGTACGTCTGCTTGTTGGGCCAGCGAAATGGCCGCCTCGGGCGTTGTGCCGGCGTTCTGACCGCCGTCGGAGAAGACGACGATTCCCGACAAGGGCGAAGTACTCTGTTGATCGATCACTTGCCGCAAGGCCGATCCCAAGCGGGTCTCCGTACCTCGGGCCGCAAGGAACTCGTTCCAATCGACCGCCGCGGGGTCCTCTGCTGCTTCCTCCGAAGGTTCCTTGGAGACTTCCGCCGGGGCGAGTTTCGGCAGGGTGATCGGATCGCGGTCCAACTCTTCGCCGAACCGCAGGACGACCACGTCGTTGGTTACTCGCAGTTGGTCGAGGAACTCGGTTTCGCTCAGCGCGGCGGCCACTTGTTGCACGCGGCTTCTGGTTCCCGGCGTCGGGCCCTCGGAATCGATCAGACCCATGCTCAGGCTTGTATCAACCAGCAGCACGGCACGCGGGTTGTGCACGATCTCATGCTCCAACCGCCACTGCGGTTGCAGATAGAGGATCAACAGCCCGATAAACGTTGCGGTGCGCAAGGCCGTCAGCAGCCAGCTAAGCGGTCTGCCCAGCTCGACCGTATCGCGACGGTAGATGGTTCGCACCAACAGGAGGATCACTACGCAGACGCCGATCGGGAGAATCCAATCGGAATTCGACTGGATTCGTCCCCATTGGAAGACCGTGTGCGCCGTGCGATCGGCCGCCTGGGCAAGCAAAGGCGGGAAGGTCCACATCATGGTACACCTCCCCCGGCCGCGGCCTTTGTTCGAGCGGGCGGATGATAGCTTGTGAAGTAGGCGAGAATCTGTTCGCCGATCAACATCGCGACGAGCAAGTAGAGCAGCCACTGGCTCACGTTGTAGCCGGCCATTTCGCTGACGGTATACTGGAAGGACGACGCCTGCACGTAGTTGTATTTCACATCACCCAGCCGCGTGGCCAACTGGGGCCCCGAGACCGTGTTCAGATCGCCCTCGGCCGCGTCGACGTTCACCGCGAACAGACGCTGCTCTTCGGCCCCGTCGGTTCGAGTCAAGTCGGCCTGATAGAAGCCCGCAGCATCCGTTTCGGCAAAGGAGACCGCCAGCGAACCGTCCGGAGTCAGCGTGGCGTCGGTGAAGGCGGCTTCGGTCGGCGCCTCTTCGCTGTGCATCTTGGGGACATCGAATCGCACGCGACGGCGGTACTCTTCCGTATTGAGCGACAGTTCCAAACTCGCGCCGACCGGCCGGTCGACCGGCGTGCTCCCGTCATGGGCCAAGTAGGCGTAGAGGTCTTGCACGGCAACGACGAAGCTCGGGTTGCGAGCCCAGTTGTTCCACGTCGGTGCGGCGGAAGTGAGGAAGGCCACCACCCGACCGTCGCCGACGCGTTGCTCCACGACCAGCGGCGCCCCGTTGCGCAGTCGGGCGATGACTTGCGTCGTCGAATCGGATGCCGGCGCCCAATCCTCCGGCACGCCATAGTAGCGTTGCACGAGCACGGTCGCGACGAAGCTGTTCCGCTCGCCCGCCAGGATGCGGAAGATCGGATGTTCGGCCGGTTGCAGGTCGGGGGCCCGGGTGAGCCGATCGACCATGAGACTGGTGGCTTCGCTGAGCGGCACGGGAAAGAAACCGTCGCCATCGCGATACCATTGGGCGTTGATTGTCTGGTGGTCGGACTGCCCGCCAAGGAACAGGGCCACGCCGCCGCCGGCCCTCAAGTAAGCTTCCAACGCATCGATGGCCGGGGGATCGAGCCGCTCGATGTTGGTCAAAATGATCGCGTGGTACTTGTCCAGCGGTTGGCGAGCGAGGTAGCTGGGCGTTTCGATCTGAGGACGGATTCCCGTTCGCACCGGTCCGCCCGGCGCCGAAGCGGCCGCTATATATCGCGCACTGCGGGCGTCGGGCTGGTCGATCAGCAGGACGGGGACCTCGGCGGGTAGACCGACGGCCGCGAATCGCGAATTGTCCGCCTCGACCGCGTCGCCTTCCAGCCGCGCGGCGATCCGATGGTCTCCGGCCGTGCGGAAGCGGACCTGAAACCGCTCGGTGACCGTCTTGCCTGGGGGAATCTCGGCCACGGTGACCGAGGGCCGACCATGGCCGTCTTCTTCCAGCAACACGGGCACGTTTTTGGCGGTCGTGGGGCCGAAGTTTCGCACGGCGACTTCCATCATCCAGGGGACATCGCGGGCACGGATCCCCTCGGTCGGTTTGAGCGACGCGATAGCCAAATTCGACCGCGTCCGATCCACGCAATTGACCAGATGGATCTCGGCCTCTCGGCGGTTGAGTTCGGCCAGATGGGTTTGCAGTTCGGTCGGCTCGTCCCACTCGCCGGTGCGGAAATCGGAGATTATGTAAACGATTTGGCGTTCATCTTGGGCGCTGCCGAGCCACTCGTTGACGGCTTCCAGGGCGTGGACGGCGCGGGCCGCCGTTTGCGAGGTTTGCAACCGTTGGAGCATTCCATCGATTCGGCCGGAGAACTCGGCACTGACCGGCTCTTTCAAGAAGTCGAGCTGGGTCCGGCCGGCCACTTGGGACACGCGGGAGAATCGCAAGAGCGTGAATGTCTGAGGCTGCCGTTGCCGGGCTGCCGCGTCACCAATCCGGCGGACGGCCTCTTTCGCCTCGGCAAACGCACTGGTATCGGCCCAGCGGTCCGACATCGAGAAGCTGTCGTCCAATAGCACGATGTGATGGGTCTTCATATTGCCGAATAGGTGGCCGAACTCGTTGCGCAACAAGGGCTGGGCCAGCATCAGCACCAGCAACGCCACCACGGCCATCCGCGTCAACAGAAGCAGCAACTGCTTGAATATAACCCACGTGCGGTTCTTCTTCTGGCTGACCAGCAAAAACTCCATGGCCGCCCATTGCACCCGCCGGTGGCGAAACATGTTGATCAGGTGGATCACGATGGGAATCGCGACGATCCAAAGACCAACGAGCAGGGCTGGGTGAACGAACGCTGACATGGGGGGATCAATTCCTGTGGTGTTTTCCCAATCGGTTACATAAATAGGCGGTCAAGGCGGCGTCCAGCGGCTGGCTGGTTCGCAGCAATGCATAGTCGACGCTGTGCCGCGCGCAACCTCGGCGAACCTCTTCCAAATAGCCTCCCAAGGCCTCGAGGTATCCCTCGCGAAGCGCCCGAGGGTTGCAGCGAAGATGCTCGGGGATCTCCAGCCCCTCGAATCGCGTGGGGCCGGTGAAGGGGAAGTCGAGCTCGTCGTCGTCCATCACATGGAACACCAGCACATCGTGTCCCCGGCTGCGCAACAGCCGCAGACCGCGGAATAACCCCTCCCGCTCGACCAGTAAATCGGAAACCAACACCATCACGCCCCGCCGCGGCGACGTCTCGGCCACGTTTCGCATGACCTGGTACAGGTCGGTCTTGTTGCTCGGGTCGCTGACGTCCAGTGCCTTGATGATCGAATTGAGGTGATTTCGCTTGGTTCGCAGGGGGACGGTCATCCGGGTCGAATCGTCGAAGGCCACGCAACCGACGGCGTCCTGCTGACGCAACAGAAGGTATGCCAGACTGACGGCGATCGTGCAGCCATACTCGTACTTGGTCATCGCCCCGCTGCCGTAACGCATGCTGCCGGAAACGTCGGTCAATAGCGTGCAGCGGAGGTTCGTGTCCTCCTCGAATTGCTTGACGTAGAGCCGGTCCTGCTTGGCCCAGACCTTCCAATCGACGTATCGCAGATCATCGCCGTACGTATACCCGCGATGCTGCAAGAACTCGACCGACTGACCGAAATACGGGCTGCGGTGCATGCCGGAGAGGAATCCCTCCACCACGTGTTTGGCACGCAGGTCCAGCCGTTCGATCCGTTTGATCGCGTCAGGATGCAAAAATCTTTTGGAATCGGGCATCGTTGGTCAGTTCGTCTTCTGTGGTCGGGGTTACCGAAAGGATCTGTTCGATCACCGAGTCGGGCGTGACCCCTTCGCTCTCGGCGGTGAAACTCATCACCAGGCGATGACGCAGCACGGGCTTGGCCAACGCCTGGATGTCTTCGCACGTAACGTGGGTTCGCCCGTAGAGCAACGTCCGGGCCTTGGCGCCAACGATCAAGAACTGCACGGCCCGCGGGCCGGCGCCCCAGGCAAGTTGGTCGTCGATAAAGTCCGGCACGCCCGGCTCGCGGACCCGAGTTTGCCGAACCAGCGACAAGGCGTAGCGGATCACGTGATCCGAGGCGGGCACCTCGCGGACAATCTGCTGTAGTTGAAGAATCTCGGCGGCCGAGAGGACCGGCTCGATCGTGTCGACCATGGTCGTGGTCGTCCGTTGGGCCACTTCGAATTCCTCGTCGAAATTGGGATAGTCGACGAACACCTTGAACATGAAACGATCTTGCTGGGCCTCGGGCAACGGGTAGGTGCCTTCCTGCTCGATCGGGTTCTGGGTGGCCAGCACAAAGAACGGGTCGGTCAGCTTGTGCCGCACGCGACCTACGGTCACCTGTCGCTCTTGCATGGCTTCGAGCAACGCGGCCTGCGTCTTCGGCGGCGTGCGATTGATTTCGTCGGCTAGGATCACGTGGGAAAAGACGGGCCCTTCGAGGAAACGGAAGTCGCGGCTGCCGGTCGTCCGGTTCTCTTCGATCACGTCGGTGCCCGTAATGTCGGCGGGCATCAGGTCGGGGGTGAACTGAATGCGGCTGAACGAGAGGTTCAAGGTCCGGCTCAAGGTGCTGATCATCAGCGTCTTGGCCAGCCCCGGCACGCCTTCCAGCAGGCAATGGCCGCGGCTGAACAGGGAAATCAAGAGCTCCTCGATCACGTCGTTTTGGCCGACGATCACGCGGCCCAGTTGCTCGGTGATCTTCTCGTACGCCGTGCGAAGCTTCACGACGGCCGCCGAATCGTCGGAGGATAGTCCTTCGTTTGCCATGGGAAATTCCTCGGGGTTGTCAAAGCGTCAGCGTTGGTAGATGGGTAACACGCTGTTTTCTAGTTGAAGAATGGTCAGGTTGATCGCCGTGGTATAGACGTCGCCGATATAGCCTTGGCTCCAAGAGCCGTTGGGGTCGGCCTTGGCCGTGATGCGATCGTAGATCTTCTCGCGATACGATTCCCAAGTCTTGCCGCCTTCGCGATACATAACCTGGGAGTAGTAGTAGTGGGCATAGTGCCAGTGGCCGAACCCCTTGCTCGATACGTTTCCCAGTTTGGCCTTGCAGTAGGCCATTTGCTTGGGTACGTACTCGCTGTCGTACTCGCCGGCGTTGTAGAGGCAGGCGATGGCCGCGGCCGTGATAGCGGGACGTCCGCCGCCGCCTTTCGAGTTGTATTGCACGCCGCCTTCCGGCAACGTGCAGCCATGGATATAGTCGATTGCCTTATCGACGATCTCCTTGGGTACGGGAATCCCGGCATTGCGGCAGCCGCGGAGCCCCTGGACCTGGGTGATGGTCGTCGAGCCTTCGTCGAACCCGGCGCCGTCTTTGGCGCTCACATAGCCCCAGCCGCCGGCATCGGTTTGAGCCTGCCCGGTAAAGAGCACGGCCCGACTGAGCACGTCGACCAGTTCCTCGCGCCGCTCGAGGTCTTCCTCCTCGCCGAGCACCTGGGAGAGAAAGAGCATCGAGAACCCGTGGCCGTAGGTGTAACGATCGTCGCGCGCCGGATCGCCGATCAATCCATTGGCGCGGCTGCGGGCGGTCAAGTAATCGACCGCACGACGAATGTTCGGGGCGTATCGGCCTTGCGTGGTTGTGGAACCCTCGCACAACAGAGCCATTCCCGACAAAGCCGTCATGGCGGTCGGATAGCGTCCCCCCTTAGCCACCCACTGCCCGCGTCGCGACTGCCGCGAGGCCAGCCAATCCAACCCTCGCCCGACCGTCCGCCGCACGTCATCCGCCGAGGCCTTGGCCGCTGGAGCCATGGTCGGGGTCGTCGCAAGGATCAACACGGCCAAGCCGATCCGGATCGAGCGCGATTTCAGTGTTAGGGTGGGGATGGTCATGGTTGGGTGTCGGAAACGGGCCACTAAACCTTTCACAAACGCTAAATGAACCACAGAGGACACAGAGCACACAGAGAACCACGTCTTCGGTTGCTGAATGTCTTCTTTAAGTGTATTAGTATTGAAGTCAATGGTTAGTTGCGTGAAATAATTCGTTGTTTCGAGCAAGTCGGTAATCGAGTGTCGTAAGCATGCTAGATTTCTTTTTCAGCTTTCAACTGAACGATAAGTTGATTCTCAACCACACTTAATCTTACACTAACACTCTTTAGTCTCTGTGTACTCTGTGTACTCTGTGGTAAACACCCTTTCAATTCAACGCTCACTATTGTTTCTTTTGTTTTTGGTTCGGTTCGACGGGTTTCTTGTTGGACTCGATCAGCGCCTTACCGAACGCTTTGAACAACGAGCGCAGGAAAGACGGTAATTTGCTTCGGGGTTCCTCTTCCTCCGGCTCTTCGGAAGGCGGCGGAAGCGGTTGGTCGGTGAACGTAAGCGTAGTGCTCTGCTCATTCAGGTCGATTCGGACCGTGTTCTGTTGCGGATCTCCGGAGATCTCGAACCGGTTGGTCATGTTCTGAAAACTGGCCGCGTAGACCTTCCTACCGTTGCGTCGGTCGATGCACGCTACCGACACGCGGTAGCGGTCCGATCCCCGCTTCGATCGATCGTAGATTTGGCAGGCGAACGTGATCACCGGCAACCGGCCGGGTTGGTATTGCAGGAGGTGTTGGTTTTTGATCTTCGCAGGCTCCGGCCACATCGAGTTTCCCGCCGAATCGAAGGCGTAGACACGGCCCCGGTAGATCGGACGCGAGGACGCACCCAGGATCGGCTGCGGGAGCGATTGCGGGCTGTCGGCTCGCGCGCCTCGGCTGTTGGTGATCAAGATATACTGATCCTCGAGATGAAGCAGCAGAATCTCGATCAGATTCGGTTCCGGTTCGAGTTGGGCTTCGACAATCGTGTGTCCGTCGGCGAGGTCCAGCAGAACGAAACGTCCGTCGGGTTGGAAGACGCCGACCGCGCGATCCGCGATCAGGGCCGTTTGGGCGTCAGCGGCAAACGTTCGCGGGGGCCATGCGGCGGCCTGCTGCCAGGGATCGAACATTTCCAGGGTCGCCTGCCCCTGTTCGGCCCGCCACAGAAGCAACTGCCCTCCGTGCGTCGTGAGCACCGATTGACCGAAGGGGGCCAGCCCATTGTGCTTCGACCCGTCGGGTAGGATCTGCGTGTGGCTGGCGCGCGGCACCTTGCGCCGACCCAGCAGTCGGCCGTCGGACGCACGGAACACGAGTGCCTCCTTGCTGTCCGGACCGACCGCGAACAGATACTGCTGGTCGCCGAACAGCGTGCTTCCGGCGGCCACGCCGTCACGCGTCCAAAGCGTTTCGCCTGAAAGCGGATCGGCGGCGATCACTTCATCGTATTGTTGATAACATACCTGGCGACTGCTCACCGGGCCCAAGGCCTCGGTGCTATTGTAGGAAGATCCGCCAAGGTGAAAGCGAGCGCCGAACGGTTGCATCCCCTGGAAAGCAATGCGCTGCATGCGGGCGGTGGATGTGACATCCGTCAGATTCTGCGACCAAAGCAGCTTCGGCTCGTTGCGGCCGGACGTGCCGAGCGTGTTGACGCACGCGATCCGAGATCCCATCGACACGACCATCAAATGCCCGCACACCCGACCGTGACTTGACGTCGGATTGAACGGCAGAACCTGCCGCACTTGGGAATTCGACAGCGAGGCCTTCCAACGCGACTTACCCAACGCGTCATACCCGATCAGCGCACGCCGAGTCTGATCCAACCGGACGGGCCTTTGCGAGAAGAACGGCCCCGCGTCTCCGCGGTACTGCAAAACATATTGCCCTCGCATGGGTGAATTCGCTAGTTGCTGCGACCTCGACTTGACCTTGACCTTACCCACCGGCCACGTGGCGTCGGCTCGCAATAACTCTCGAACGGGATCGGCCGCGGGCAACGAATCGACCAATTCCCGACCCGTCTTCCC
>CAYYOX010000016.1:23946-26343 GCA_964473065.1 uncultured Planctomycetaceae bacterium
CTCGAACGGGATCGGCCGCGGGCAACGAATCGACCAATTCCCGACCCGTCTTCCCGTCGAAACAGACAACTTCGGCATATTCCCGGTTCAATTGCTCGTAGCAAACGGCCGCTTCATCCCAGGCCCGATACTGGCGGAGCATCTCGGCCAACTGAGCAAGGGCCCCGGCGGCAACCGACGCCTCGGTCGATCTCACCCGCGGCCAGAGCAGCATCTCGGCCTCGATCATCAGGCCCGCATCCTTCAGCCGTCCGAACAGCTCATCGCGAGCCTTATCGGCGGTCGGATGGTTGCCGAAGTAGGCCAAGAACTTCCGCAAGGGTTCGACGCTCGAGGAGGCCAACGCCTCGTCCAATCGCTGTTGGGCCAGCCGGTCGATCATCGCGGCGTCGCCCGAGAGCTGACGAAGTTCCGCCAATTGGGCCTGGATCCAGCGATCGCGGCGCACACGGCGGGATTCCTCGACCGGATCCAGCGTCGAACCGTTCGGGTCGAAATCCATCAGTTGGGCGTAACGGTCCAACGCGGCGGACCATTCGCCCGCCTGTTGCAACCCGGTCGCCATCAGCCGCATGTAGGCAGCCCGTTGTTTCGGGCCGTCGAGTAGCTTCTCGATTTCCTCGGTCCGATCGCGATGCGTGGCGAATTGATCGCGAAGTCCGTCCAAGAGGGCATCGCGAAGCAACTCGCGAGTGTGCGGCGTCGCGTCGGCCTGATAGGCTCGACGCAAACACGAAATGGCCTCGTCCAGATCGCGTTGGTCCAGCAGGATTTCTCCCTTCAGGGCCAAGGCTTCCGCATCCTCGGGGTCAGCGGCCAGCCGCCGATCGGTCTCGCTGCGGACGGCATCGAGCTGATAGAACACCTCCAGGCCTTCGATGCTCTGCGAAAGGATCTTTCCCTTGTAGCAGACCAGATTGCCCGGGATAAGTCCCTTGCGCGACTTGGAAACATGGACCGTCTTTCCCTCGATCAGGTCCACGGCAATCACTTCGCTGGAGGTCAGCGGCACGAAATATCGATCTCCGCTGAGGAACCCGCGACCGCTGGGCATGGCCCCTTCGGGCAGGGCGACCGTTCTTCCGTTCCAGGCCGGCTCGGGGACCGTGGTGGTCACCTTGCGCCGAACCGTCTTGAGTCGGTTGCCCGTTCGGGTAACCACATCGACCGTTTCGGTTTTCTCGGTCGTCTTTTCAAGCTCGACCGCCCGAAGCTGTTTGCTGCCCGCGAGGATGACTTTGCCCTGGTGAACGCACGCCACGTAAAGATCGTTCTCGCTCTTGCATTTCCACAGAAGCTTGCCCGTGGCCAACTCCAAGCAATGCAGCGAATCGGACTCGATCGGCGTGATCAGGACCCGACCGTCGGCCACCATGGCCACGCCGTCGGCCCACCCTGGCGTCGAATTCCAGCCGGGGTACATTCTGCTGGAAAAACCCAGCAAAGCGAATTGATTGGATTCGTTGGAGCGTCCGTAACGGTATCCCCAGAGCAAGGATCGGGTAGCCAACTCGACCGCCACGACCGCTCCGGCCGATGTCGGACATACCAACACGCCGTCGGCATAGGACGGCGAGGCGCCGGCCATTCGACGCATCCAGTTTGTCGTGATATTCTGTTCGACCGCGGCCAATTGCTGGGACCAGAGCAGGTCGCCGCCCTGGGCATCCAGTACCAGCAGCCGAATCTCCTCCTCGACCTCGGCCAAGACGTAAAGTTGGCCCAACAATGGAAGCGGCGGGCCAAGGAAGAACGTTTCGGCCTGACGCAGCGCGAACTGGTCCGCCGGACCGCCAAGGTGCCACTTGAGCTTGCCCGAGTGAATGTCGTAGGCCACCAAGCGATTGTGCGGCCGCTGTTGATCTTCCAAACCGCGACGGTTGATAACTCGCCGCGGCGATCGCGAGGTGCGAGTCGGCTGCAACAGGTCCTCGATCGCAAACACATACCGGCCGTCGCTGCTGAGTGTGCCGAAGGCGGCGTCGTCCCACATTCGAGATGTCAGTTGCCACGCGATCCCGGGCGACTGGGCGCCAAACGGATCGTCCGAACCGCGATCGGCGTCGGCCGATTCCCAAAGATCGTCGACCGGCACGTCCCAAAGCCGTTTGCCTGTGCGAAAGTCGACGGCCAATAGGTTCCGCACAGTCCGCATCAGCACCACGTCGTCGACGACCAAGGGGTGCAATCCCGGCAGCGAGGGAACTCCCTGCCGCCAATCGGCCTCTTGCAATTGCTGCAGTCGTTCTTGAAGCATCGGCTGGTCCGTGGCAGGAATTCGCCATCGTACGTTCAGCAGCGGCGCGCTGCCTGCGGCCGCGCGGTCGCGCGACACCCCGCCGCGAAAGATCTTCCAGTCCTCCGACGCCCTCGCTCGCTTGTCGTCTTGCGTGCCCC
>CAYYOX010000017.1:0-26228 GCA_964473065.1 uncultured Planctomycetaceae bacterium
TACTGTAACTTTCCTAGAGACCAACGCGAGTTTTAACAATCAGAGGGACATCCCCAACTACCACGGTACCCCTGGCGGTGACCGACTACCCGTTCCCTCCCCATCAGGACAGCAGACTAACAGATTCACACTAGAGAGTACCCTATTCGAGAAGTGCCGTCTATGTCAAGACTCTGGCAAACGAATTTTTTGGGGGGGCAGTTTAGACTATTGCGCAAGTCGTTATTGCGTAAAGCGTTGCGTATGTGAAAAACTTTGACAAATTGTACTATTTCACGCCAAATGGCACATTGGCTAAGGTAGGGTAGCGATCTTCTCTGAACCCATTACCATAAGGGGTAAGGAGGACGTCGATGCGTGAAACGAATAGACGACGAAAGTGGACGGCGGCGGAGAAGCTTCGGATTGTGTTGGCGGGGATGCAAGAGGGCGTGGAGGTCTCGGAACTGTGCCGTCGGGAGGGGATCAACCCGACGCAGTACTATGTACTATGGCTGGCGGAAGAAACTGCTGGGTTCGGCATCGGAGATCTTCCAAGGCAAGCTAACGCGACGGGATGCGTCCCAGGAACGAGTCGAGCGAGAACTGGCCCGGATGAAGGAGGTGGTCGCGGAGATCACGGCCGAGAATCTGGAGCTAAAAAAAACGTTTTCGCCCTAGAGGACCACGGAAAGAGGCCGGTGGAATTGCAAGAGCGCGTGCACGAGGAAGTTCAGCAGACGCAGGATCGTAGCGGCTGGCCGGTGGACAAGACGCTGGAGGCGTTGGGCGTTTCCCGGACGACTTACTACCGTTGGCTTCGGGACGAGGCTTGGGCCAAGTCGCAGTCCGATCCGCCGAGCCGTCCGGTGCAGCCGTACGAGGCGTTGCCGGAAGAGAAGTCGGCCGTTCGGGACTATGCCTTGCGGCATCCGGAATTGCGTCACCGCGAGTTGGCCTGGCGGATGGTGGACGAAGACGTGGTCTACCTGAGTCCCTCGACGGTTTACCGGATTTTGAAGAGGGAAGACCTGGTGTGCCCTTGGAGAAGACGGAAGAAACGTCGCCGCGAAGAGGACGAGAAGGCCCGCTGGCCGAACGAGATTTGGGCAACGGACTTGAAGTACGTGGCCGTGGGGGCGAGGAACTATTACCTGATCAGCTTCCTGGACGAATACTCTCGTTACATCGTACACCATGAATTGCTTCCGAGCATGGACGGTCATTCGGTGAGTTTGGCGGCCCAGGCGGCGTTGGAGACGTTGCCGGTCGACGCAGCAGGCAAGGTTCAGGTGAAGCCGGCGATCCGTAGCGACAACGGCAGCGGCTACATATCGCGAGAGTTTGGATCGGTTTTGGACGAGCACGGGCTAACACATCATCGCATCACGCCGCATTGCCCGGAAGAGAACGGCCTGATGGAGCGAGCCAACCGTACGATCGGCGAGGCCCTGGAGGATGAAGACCTGGACAACTACTTGACGGCGGTTGGCGTGCTCGGGAAGATTATGGATTGGTACAATGAGGAGCGTTTACACAGCGCGTTAGACTTCCTGCGACCGGCGGACTACTATCGCGGCAACCCGGACGAACTCGGTCCTGCCCGCCGCCAGAAACTAGCCGAGGCCCGTCATCATCGCAAGGAAAAGAACCTACAACTTCGGCAGCCCACGCTGCCATTTACCAGTGAGGAGACTGTTGCTTAGCCAGATCCGGCTTTTGTGCCAAATCCGTTGAAACAAAACAAAAGGGCTACCATGACCAGTATAACTGATCAGTCAAGCGACGGGAAGTTTTCGGATGTTATCAAGATTGAGGAAGAGAAGATCCGTTCGCATGCTGGACGGATTCTGCCGATTCGTGTAGAATGGTGAAATGCGTACAGTGATGCCGGCCGGGGCTTTGACACTATGGCCGTTACCGCAAGAGGGGCTGTCTTAACGCAGTCCAATCGGCTATGGGGTTCCCGCCGACAGCGAGGCGACGAATCTCTCCTCCGACAACAAGACACCAAGGTTGCGATTCCATGATTTGTCCTGTTCGGCTACCGAAACTTGAATTGCGAACGTCGGATTTCGTGGTATTGACGGTGGCTCTCGCGGTGAATGTGGCCGTGTTGATCTTCGATAGGTCGATGGCCCGGCCCCTTTTTTGCGACGAGCATCAGTTCATTGCCTCGGGCGCATTGATGGCGCGGAAGGGGCTGATTCCGTATCTCGATTTCGCCTACTCCCATACGCCCAATATGGTGTTTCTCTACGCGGGCCTATTCCTGGTGACCGACCATTTGGTTTTTGCTGCCCGAGTGTTTTCGGCCGTGTGTGCGTACGGCTGGCTTGGATTGGTCTTTTGGTTTGTTTTCCGTCTCTTCCGCGACCAACGAAACACGGTCCGCTTTGGGTTGGCGTTGGCCAGCGTGGGGCTGCTTCTGAGCGATTCGCTGTTTATCTTTACGTTCGGCAGGGCATGGAACCACGACCCGTCGATGTTGATGGTACTGGCGGCGTTCATCTTTCATTGCCGCGCGGGGGAATCGGAGCGACCTAGTCGGTGTTTCTTCTGGAGCGGCTTCTTCATTGCGCTGGCGGTCGGCACTCGCGTGCAGTGGGCGCCGTCAGTGGCCGGCTTTCTTCTGGCGATCGTGTTTCATCCAGAGTATGGCAAGAGCATCAAGCGGAGAGTATTGTTCGGGCCATTCTTTCTCGGCGCGATCGTCGGTTCCTTGCCGACATTGGTGCTGTTCGCCATGGGGCCATACGAATTGTGGTGGGGGACGATTACGAAGGGATATCTCAGCAAGGAGTATTATCGTACGTTTTCGTTTGCCCAAGGTTACACGCTAACGGAACAGTTGGCGTATTTGGCGGAACGTTTTGCCAAGACGGGAACGGCCGTAATCTGTCTGTTGTTCTTGTATTATGCTCTTCGGCGGAGGAGCAAGGATGCAGCAAACAAGAGCGCGGAGCGATTTGCCTTTCGCGCCGTCTTGCTGTTTCTGCCATTCGCGATTCTACCTCCGGTGTTCATGATCAGGCCTTGCTGGCCCCAATACTACGTTGCACCCATGCCGTTCTTGGTGCTCGGCGCAATGCTCGCTTTGAGACTCGGCAGTAGGTCCGTGGTGCAAAGGGCCGACATGTTGCTCTGCCTTGCGGCACTGGCGGTCGGCGTCGTTGGGGCGGTGGGGCAGTACCGTGACGGAGACTACGCCGGGGGACGTCCGACCGTCTTCGACGAACGTGGAGCCTGGGGTCCTGTGGTGACGCATGAGCAGGGGCAGGAGATTCTAGAACATGTCCCCAAGGGCAAGGTGCTCACGTTGACCCCGATCTTCCCGCTGGAGGCTGGACTGGACATATACGAAGAATTGGCCATGGGTGAGTTTTCGGTGAACTCGTCTCACTGGGTCACGCCCGAGGGCCGGCGGAGGCTGACTATTCTGGCGGAAGAAGACTACGAGTCGCGGTTGAAGGATGATCCGCCGGCAGGAATTCTCGTTGGGACTTCCGTTATTCGCGAGCTGGAAGCCCCGCTGCTCCGCTATGCCCAGGAGCATGGATACGAGTCGACACGTTTTCCGCAAGGAGGCACATTGTGGTATTTGCCCCAGCCGGACAGTGGCGAGAAACCGGAAGGGGATTGATCAACACCTGGAGCAGCGTTCTGCAACACACCGGTAACTTATGGGTGTTTTGTCTGTTTCCTCACCATTCCTGCGATTGACACATTCAACGTGATATGTGGACGAGAGGTGCGCCAACCAGGAACACCCCGTGTTCTTCAGGGTTTGGCAGGTTTTTCATCCATAATACGGCCCAAGCTTCGAGCCCATCAGCCCAGTGTGACAGCAAATCTCTTTCCCTGCGGGAAACGTTTCCGGCCAAGTTGTGGTCCGAGAAGTAGCTTCCCCGTTAAAGGCATATTCGTCGGGTCACGCACTCTTGGCCTTAATGCCTCGATACTCTTCCCCATTTCTATGATCAGTGCAGTCCGGTTCCGCCAAGTTGCCTGAGCAACGCGTCCGCCTTCGGATGGGCTGGTTCCAAGGCCAACACCTTTCGCAGTTCCGGAATCGCAAGCTGCTGCGGTCCCTGTTGTATGTAAGCTTCTGCAAGTCTCAGATGGGCTTCCGCGTCGCCAGTGATATCGTAAGTGTACATCGAATATCCGATCGTTCCGATCGGCGTCCGCGATTGGAGCCATCGATACAGTGTTTTGTCTGCAAACGGAACTCCCTGCAAATGAAATACGCTGATGGCCAAGACTTCACGCTTGGTGTCTTCGGGGAGAACACCAAGTGGTGACGCGTCGAAGTGACCAAATCCGGGGAGGTGCTGATACCGGATTCGGTAGTGCTCGGGCGGCGCATCTCCGAAATAAGACAAGTAGATCATAGGCAGCTGCTCCCGCTGCATGAAGGCCTTGAGGCCCTTCAGGTCCTGACCCCAGTCGATGTTCGAATCGCTCAGGTAGCGAAGCCCTTGCCGCGGGCCACCGACCAGTTCGTTGAAGTAGGCCAGATAATGCGGTGCTGTTCGAAACGAAGAAAACGCCGTGATGGCCACGAGTCCACCGATTCCCGCGGGTACGAGCAGTTTCCGAGAGAGCCTTATGGTTACGGTCCGCGACGCCACGACGAACAGGAGCGGATACACGGGCAGAATGTAACGCAGGCCGATATTGACTTTCACCTGGGTCATGGCCGCAAGAATCAATGCAATGGGCGCCAACAGGAAGAACACCTCGCGGCGGCCAAATGTCTTGCCACGGCGCCAAAGGACGAGGCTGACTGTGATTAGGACAAGCGTACCTATTGGCGTTTTGATGAGTACGGCAACGGGAAAGTAATGTGGCCATCCGAAGTTCGAATAGTCGCCCATGAAGAAAGCGGCGTGGCCGTGTCCCTGGTGCTGCAACTGCCACCGGAACCCTTCCCACCAGGTCGTGATGTCTTGGAAAAAATAGACGGGCCAAAGCATCAGGCCGCCTAAGTAAACGATGATAGCAACCACGAATGACGCTTCCAGTAGACGCCACGCGGCGTTGATGCGATGTCTGCTACTGGGTCCTGGAAGCGCGAACGAGCCGCCGGACAGGACAAACCCGAGGGTGACCATCGGCAGGATTCCTACCAGCAAGACTGCGGAGAACTTGCTGGCCAGCGCCAGTCCGGTCGATGCTCCCGCCGCGATCAACAATCGGTAGGACGGTAGGACCGAGTACTCCCAGCAGAGGTAAAGTGCAAGGAACGTGAACAGTGCAAGGCCCACATCCGTGGTAGCTACTGCCGAGTGGGCGATCAAATTCGGTTCCAGGACGGCCAGCGCCATTGCCAGCAGACAGGCTCCTTTGCCCCACAGGCGATACGACCACCGGCCAACGAGCGCGACTAAGACGGCTCCCAGCAGGAGATTGCATCCTCGGGCGAGGCTGAGGATCTCATCGGCCGTTGGCGTTGGTTGTGTCCGCTCGTAGAGAAACGCACGAGCTTTCTGCCGCAACGACCTCCCTTGGTAATCTTCGTGTTTGAAGGGTAGTCGATACCACACGTAAACCGGCAATGCGGCCAGCAGTTTTGTCAGCGGGGGGTGCTCCCGGTTGAGACGAAAATCACCTGTGGCCCAGTAGGAGTAACCCGCGTAAAGATGAACCGCCTCATCGAAGGTTTGGGACTTCTGCGAGATGAACCAGAAACCCTGTGCTAAGAACAGAGCAAGCAGTGCGACGATAGTCCCGCGATACCACCAGCCGACAGATTCCCCGACCTCAGGCTTTACGTCGAACTTTTCCATTGCTGTCGATGGTCGCTAGACTCGGCACTTGTCAGTTGCGCGACTGTCCTTTTTCCATTTTCGTAACTTCCACAACGTAGCCAAGGCTTCGAGACCATCGGTCCAGCGGATCTTCTTGCCCGCCTGAATGCTGCGAGCATCATAACGGATCGGTACCTCGACGATCTTCATGCCGAGTCGGCAGGCCTTGGCCGTGACCTCCGGACAGAACTCGAACCGCTCGCATTGCAGGTCCATCGCCCTAAGCAGTTCCGTGGAAAATGCCTTGTAGCAGGTGGCCTCATCGGTCAGTCGGGCTCCGTACAGGATCCGCACGCCGAGGTTCAGGACCGTTACGCCAAATCGAAAGAAACTCCAACCTGTCCGCCTTTCACGTTTCCGATACAAGTATCGCGATCCGTATACTACCTCCGCGTCTCCCGAAATGAGCGGCTCGATCAGCCGCGGGTAATCTTGGGGATCGTACTCCAGATCGGCGTCCTGGATGATCGTAAAGCGCCCTTCGGCATGATCAAGAGCGGTGCGAATCGCGGCTCCTTTGCCTCGGTTTTTCGAATGCTGCAATAGTTCGACCTGCGGATGACCCTCCCATGTTTCAAGGATATCTGCCGTGCCGTCGGTCGAATCGTCGTCCACGACGATCACCTGCTTAGTGTACGGGGCGGCCAGGACCCGGCGGAGCAACTCGTCGATCGTTTGTGCTTCGTTATAGACCGGAACAATTACCGTCAGCACAAGTGCTCCTTCGGTCAGTCGCGGGTCGGGCTGTGCCCGCCGCCCTTCTTGCGTGCCAACAACCTCACCCATGGTCGCCTCCCCCCGGCGACTGCCAATCCTCGGGCAACTCCGGCAGCCCGAGTTCCTTGCGCACGCGATTCGCTTCGTCGGGGGTGATGTGATAGATGTAGATCGAATAGCCGGCCATGGCCACGGGTTCGAACTTCAAGAAGTACTCGTATTGTTTCGTGCGGCTGCGGATCTTGTTGACACTGACGGCGTGCCAGCCGGGCTGCGGTTCGGTGGGTGGCAACGTGTACTCGATGCCCGCGATACTGGCGTCATAGACTCCGTTGAAGGTCAGGTGCAATGGCTTCGCCTCGGGATGCTCATCGAGCCAGCGTTTGAGGTACAGCAGGTCCTGACCCCTGTGCCATCCACTCATCGCCTTCGCCACATCGGTTATGCTGCCGCGCCTTTCTCAACATTACCCTGACGAGCAAACAGCTTCCGACCAAAGCGAGCAAACTCGCACGCAGCCATGACCAACAAAGCTGGCACCAACGCCCACCATCTGCTGGTTGCGCCCGAGCTTATTGAAGGAACAGACGCATTCTTCCGAGCCCACAAAAGCAAGTCGTCGAGATGGTCCAATCCACCTTCCCGGACCTGACGAGGACGGTTGACTCCGTTGTCCAAGAGGGCTCCAGCTTGGGGGTCGAATTGGAATATCTCGTCCTCCACGTCATTCACGCCGATTTCCAGAATCCGGAAGGTTCCGTCTAACACGATTCTTTTACGTCCGGCCTCATCAGGACAGAGCCAGTCGTATTGAACATTTCTCATCGTTTTCGGCATCCAGATGCCCGGTTTGATCTCCTGATGATCGCCCAATTCGATTCGCTGGACCATTGCACCGTTGAGTTGGCTGTGTGTCTCCCGAGCCAAGAGGGCGCATCCTCGCTCCGCGTCGATCCATAGCCGGTCATATCCGGGCCGTTCCAAGACGTGGCACCAACGACCGTCGACAAGTTCCTGTCTTGGCCGCACGATTGAGTATTCCTCACTGGCGGCAACCTCGCTGAGCATGTAGGGACGCCCATCCGGACGCGGGGGTTCCCTGGCCGTCAAGGGCCATATGCCGGTGGCGAGGAAAAAGAACTCTCCCGGCAGAGTTCCGGGCAGACCCTCGCTGGGTTTCATCTCATGGTCGAAGTAGCTTCGGTTGACGGGAAACTCATTGTAGAGATGATCTCTCGTGATGTAAGCACGCTGCTGATAGTAATCGTCGTGCCAGTCAAGCGCATCATGGCCGTGGGCACTAACGTGGTAAAGAGAATACGGCGCTTTGGCTACGACGACCCGATGCAAATACGTTCCCGCCGGAAATCTTTCCGGATCATATCCATAGGAGCGGTAGACGACTCGAAAACTGCGAATGCGTTGCAGACATTCGGAAAGCTTTGCACGCAACTCCGGTGCCGATAACGTTGCTCCGGGAGTATGGTCTGCCGCCGCAAGCCAGCCGGTACGAGTGGCAGTCAGGAATACGACCGCCAATGCACAGAGGGTCCACGTCTCCCTCCCCATTTCGAACGGACGAAACCTTGCACGCATACGGTTTACGCACCTTTCCATCGACGTCGCAGCAAAAGGAATGTTACCACAACTGCCAGAATTACAAGGTTGGCCCCCAAGACAAACCAAGGCGTTCTACGCCCCTTCGGTCCTTCGATTGCTGTTCGAATCACTTCGTCCAGATCTTCTGGGTTGGCCGGCACCGTGTACGACACTCGTCCGCTCGGTTGCGAATCGGCACCGGGAAGGGTTCCATCCGCGACACGTGTTCCCGGCTCCGTGTAAGTGAGAACGAACTGCTCCGGAGGAATGGGATCGTTATGCATCTCCGTAACGGTGATCGTTTCCTCGATGAGCGGTCTATCCGGGAAGGCCTTCGGGTGATAACGTTCGATTTCGATACGCCTAGGCAGCCAATGATCGGGGTTTTCCAATTTGATCAAATCAAGGCAGTCAATTCTTGCTTCTAGTTGGCCAGACTCATACCATACCATGCGCCGCCGTAAAGTGTAACCACGTTCGGGATCGAGAACAAATCGATGTCGTTGGCCGTCCTTGGTCAACTCCACGGCCGTACAAGAATCCCCGTCGATCTCCTCGACCGTCGCTTGGATGAACTTGCCACCCTGCTGGAGAAACTCCAGGAGAAGGGTCTTGGGCGCCCCACTGGTCAACTGCTCTGCGGTAGCCGGCATGCGAAAACCTGCTGCGTACAGGTAATCCGCAATGCATATCTTCTCCGTCCCCTTCTCTTTGAGCAGCTTGGCAGTCGGATCAATGATGATAATAGCGTCTCCAATCTTTGCGCCAAGACGGCGATTGGGATTGCCATTGTAGTGTGCTTCCAGATCGAAAGATGTTTCCTGTTCCTGGACCAGCAATGGCTTATCCGTTTGCACGGTGCCATCCTCAGTCACTTGGGGCATGTGACGCCAGATGTAGCGATAGAACTTGTTCCCTTGCCACATGAAGCGTACTCTCTCTGGCCCCATGAACTCGCGGGCCGTATCGGGCAATCCAATAATGGTGAGCACCTGCGCGTCGGGAAGACTAGACTTCCGAATACGCTCCCACGTTACCGTCAACGGAGACAACGCCGCCGCATTGGCCTCCAGAGCCTTCCGCAAATCGCGGGAGATTTCATCCTGTGCCAGGATGCACCGCTGGCCAGCGAACGCAATGGCGGTCGCGGCCAACAAACAGCGAACCATCTTCGTGCCTTGACTAGTCATTATCGATCTCTCCATCAATCTCTCCCCAGTGTGCCGAACATCTTGGTCAGGCTCGCGCAACTACACAGCGGGCCACCAAACCGTATTCCGCACACCTTGCTCTATTGTTAATGGTATCTGTTATGAACAACACGAACGTTTTCGATCCCGGCTATTCGGCGCTTTGCATTCTGCTCCTCACCGGTATGCTCCGTGATCGCCACCAAGAATATCCCCCCAGCACGAAAAGATTGACAGCCCATACGAGCTGCCAGCTAAGGGCTTGCCTGTCCCGAATGAGGACCAGCCCGCTCCATGACCGGCGGAACCGGTCGACCGAAAGCTCGTTGAGTTTGGCTGTACCTGCCTCAATCACACCAAACTTGCCGTTCGCATTCTGCGGGACATTGTATACAAGTATGAAACGTCCACCGCCGTGACGGACATCGTTGATGTGGGCGATCATCGGGGAGGGCAGCTTTGCCAAGTCGGAAGGACTGCACCGCTTAGGGGTAAACGGCAAATCGAAGTCGCGGGCAACTTCCATTAGCGTGAGCAAGCTTACCTGTCGAGAGCCCGGGGTGACGGTAGACTCCAACTCGTCGTAGCGCACTGCATGGCCGTGCAATCGCAAAAGCAGGTACAGACAATTGACGCCATCCCTCTCGGCGGTTCGCCAGATCTTGGCATCCGGCGTACGTATCGTTTCCGCTGTGGCAGAACCCGTGATCGCCATCAGGAAGATCGCGACAAGAGCGCTCGTCACGGCAGCGTCAGCGCCGTGTGCCACCGGCACCTGTCGATGGCACCACCTCCACCAGATCAGACCGGCAAGCAACCAAAACACAACATTGGCTGCAATTGGAAGAAAGCCTGACAATACGGCGGAATGCTTGGGCATTAGCACGTGTCCGCTCCATTTGACCGGAAACCTCTCCCAAGGATAGCGAACCTGCTTACCGTCGGTACTATCGATAAACCATACACCTTTCCGATCCCCTTCGGAGACAACATCATAAACAAGAACGAAGTGCCCCGTGCGATTGCCATGGTAGGACGCGGTAAAATATGCCACCACGGGCAACCGGCATTGTGCCAGCTGGGCCGTATCAAGATCGAGCCGATGGATTTCACAGGGTAATCCGAGCCGATCGGCTGCATCGCGCAGCTCAAGCATGCTGGCTCCTCCTTCGCCGACCGGCAACTCACGAACCACTTGGTCAAAATCGCACGCGACTCCGTATGCACAGAGCAGCAAATAGAGACAATTCGGAGCACACCGGAATCGAATCGCACGCAACTCTTCTGCGCTCAGGTGGGGGCTACTGACTGCCTGATTTGGCGTGACCGTGGTCAACATCCAACAGAAGAATACCAGCGTCGCCGCGGCAGGGCGAACCGGCCGGGAACTCTTCAGTGACAACATGAGACCTCCTGGCTCAAGGGAAGGATAAAAAAGGCGGGCTGCATCCGCGGCTGCAGCCCTAATCCGATTCCGAACGGACGCGCTGCTAAGAAGGAGCGCAACCCCAGTCTATTCCGGTGTGAATAGTCCCGCACCCCCCTCCACACGATATGGAGGACGTCGGCTTACCTATGATGCTACCATAGTTACGAAAGCCCGTGAGAGCACTACAGCAACTGTCCTCGCAGCCTGGCAGATGCACCGACTGCGCGCATGACGCGCCACAAGCAGCACTTGAGTAATAGAAGCAGGCCTGTCCTCCGAAGAGTGAGGCTGCTTCGGCATCCCCGGCGACCGCGCCAGGCGCCTCGGCCATTACCAAACCGGCCAGGCACAATCCCAACAGTGCGAGGCCGGGTAATACAAGAGATTTAGTTGTCATGTCTACCTCCTTTTGGAATGTGAAAAAACGAACAATGCGAGCACTTCGGTTCACCGGTCCGCGGCTTGGTTCGGCGAGGTGCCCTTTTCCTCCGAAACAAAGGCCATCTGACGCAGCACACAGGCTGCGTGGGAATACGGACAGAAATGTCTCTCCTTCTGCGCCTGCGGCGCTTCCAGTAACTCCTTCTTGAGCCAGCGCCCTGCCTGTTTGAGGGTATGCGGACGCACCTGCAACGCTTCCGGCAGATAGAGCATCCACTCGACGATATGACCGGTCATGATTACCCGGTTCGCTTTGACATCCATGTACGACCACCCCTCCGGCGCGATGGTCGGCAACAACGCGTAGCTCCACCCTGAGTGCCAGGTTCCGTCCGGCTCTTGAGTAGCAACCGCCACATCAACCGCTCGCCGCAACCACGACCAAAGGCGCTCTCGGACCGGAGCGGATAGTACAGCCACCTGTTGATCGACGCGGGCAAGAACCGTTAACGAGTAGAGAAGATGCGTGCCACCACAGCTCTCTGCATCGAGCCGCCGTTCCACGATCGTTGAAGCGAGATCGTCGAAACAGAACGGCTCGCCATAGCGATTAGTCCAAGACCGGGTCGGTGGCAGGTATAGCGAATAGGCCAGCGCCGTCCAGGCCAGCTCTTGCTGATCCAGGTGAAAGTTCGCCAACGAGTCGGCCAATACATCGCGCACCGTTCCCGATCCGGATATACCATGCAGCGGATGCGATAAGGGGAGGCCCAGTTCGGCCAGGGCGGCTATCGTCTGATCTCGGTGAAGCTCCAGCGAGAGGTCTCGCCTGACACCTTCGTAACCTCCGGTGGGGAACCGCCATCCGAATAGGGTCTGCACCAAAGGAGCATTTTCCCAGTAATCTTTCCCAGAGCTGGCGACCGTCAAAGTCCGCAGGATTTCCTCTCCCGAAGAAAACCGCTTGTCCTCGAAACGGCCGTTCAAACCATGTACGCGCAGCAGGTGCAGAAGGTAGGAAGTGGACACCCGACGACTCGCGGGCGGCTGGATTTGCGCTCGAATCAAGCCCATCTCTGACGCCGTTACCTCAAGAAGAGGCTCAACCACGGGTCGCACAGAGACCGGCACATCACGCTGGCCAAGTTGCGCGGTACTAGAACTAGAAGACGACACAGAGTGCGGTGCACCGTGTGCCACAGGAGTGGTACTTAGGTCTGCTACACTTCGTGGCCGGGCGAGATGCATGCCGAGCAGCACAACGCCTCCGATCACGCATATCCACGCGAGCTTGTCCCACGTCCCTAGAAACAAGACTCTCGATAAGGTCGGATGCCGCATCCGCCCACCCATAACAAATCGCAATGCCTTTCGCAGATACTTCACAGCCATGAGTAGGCCCTCCCTCCTGCACACGAAGATAAGCCAAGAAGAACGGTCTCTGTCGGGCACCTCTCGAAAGTGCTGCTTGACCGTTCGTGCAGGCAAATTCCCGCGAGCTGAAGCGGGTCCCAACGAGATCCCAGCGTGATTGGCGGACTCATCCTATCGGGCTGACAGATATCGAGCGCGAAGGTGTACCACATGTTGGCGGTAATTATGCTGAAACAACCGCAGCAGGATGATTCGCCCGTAGCGGCCTTCACGAGGCAAACGTTAGCACAGTAGGTAGACCACAGAATTGACAGAAGCCAGTTGAAGTTCGGGCAAAGCGCTGCCAGCAGCCAGAGGCCGAAGAACAACTCGAACTCGACCACGGCGATCAGGAACCAGCGAGAAGTGAGCAGGCCGGTTTCGGCTACCGGCTCGGTCGCCAACTGATGGCCCTTCAGGGCGGCCGCTGTCAGTAACAGCACCCCGAGCCCGATGCGGACGACGTCGTAGCCCGCGCCTCGGCCGGGTAAGATCGAACCTATGCCGGGGGAGAAAAACAGCTTATGGCCAAGCAGGCCAGGAGAAGCGGTCCCTTGGTTAAGCGAGGGGCCCTCAGGACGTGCTGAGACCGCCGAACGGTCGAGCATGACGCCAGTCTTCTGGACTGTTGGCTTCATCGTGAGTTCCAGAAAGGTCCACAACGACAGTGAAATCCATCCAACTACCCTACTAGACACGAAAGTAACACCGACAATAACTGTTTGGTTTTTCTTGTCAAGCGTTTCGCCAGGGCATTTATCAATTTAGTACGCAGATTGCCGAGGAATACGTTGTAAAGTGTGTTGTGGCAGGGCTTTACGAAATACGAAATAAATGCGGATTCAAGTGATCTAATGGCTGCAAACGTGATTGAGTGCCAGTCGTACCCCACCTCTTCAAGGCTTTTTGTGGGCTTACGCTGTGACCTCCGTAGGTGATTCAAGATTTATTCAAGCTGGGCAGTTCTGGGTACTAGACAGCGCCCCCGCGATGCTGTACACTCATGCTTAATCGCCGATTTCGTTTACTCCGGTTCACCCTGAAGATGACGACGCATCTGGCAAATGTGACGGTTTGGCACGATGGCTCGTTCGAGGTAGGCGTACCATGAGATACCGCCTTTCGGGTTCAACGTTCGTGGTCATTCTCTTGCTGGCAGACATTTTTGTGCTGCTGGTGGATGGGGCAATGACGCGTAATCTTTGCACCGATGAGCACCAGTTCATTGCGTCGGCTGCACTGGTGGCCCGGCATGGGCTGATACCTTACAAAGACTTTGCCTACAGCCATACGCCGAACCTGATCTTCGCCTACGCAGCCGTTTTTCAGACTACGGACCATCTGCTCCTGGCGGGCAGGCTCTTTTCGCTGACCTGCGACTGTTTGACGCTGGGCGTGATCTTCTTCCTAACATTCAACCTTTTTCGCGACTGCAGCAGTTCCACTCGTTTGGGGCTTGCAACCGGCAGTGTCATTGCCATCGTGGCGAATCCCGTGTTCATCTTCACATACGGAAGAGCGTGGAACCACGGCCCGTCGATATTGCTAGCCGTTCTGGCGTTTGCGTTTCACTGTTATGCAGCACGTCACGAGCGTCCGCATTGGCACTTCTTTTGGAGCGGTTGTCTGATCGCGCTGGCCATTGGGACGCGAGTCTCGTTTGCCCCAGCGGTTGTGCCTTTCTTGTGGGCCATTTCGCGTCATCCACAGTACGGGAAGAGTGCGAAGAAGATAGCATTCTTCACTCCGTTTCTTCTCGGCGCGATACTTGGTTCGCTGCCCACACTTGTGTTGTTCGCCTTGAGCCCATATCAGCTCTTATGGGGAACTCTGTACAAGCCGGTGATAAACATTGAATTCTTTCGTCGTACCGGCGGCTCAGTGGCCTTTCGAGGGTTCAGTGTCTTGGATCGGGCGGCTTTCTTCGCCGAAGTGTTCGCAGAGACGGGGACTGCACTGATAGTTGTCCTGTTCTCGTATTTCGCTGTACGGACCAAGGCAGCCGGTCGAGTAGCGGATCAAGCGGTCCACTTTGCGTTTCGTTTTGTACTTGTTCTGTTGCCGTTCCTACTTGTGTCGCCATTGATAACTACTCCCTGCTGGTATCAGTACTTCTGCGCAACGATACCATTTCTTGTGATTGGCACTATGCTGGCACTGAAACTTGTCAGCGGCAGCAACGTCCAAAGGTTCGATCTCAAGTTGTGTGCCCTGGCCGTCACGATGTGCTGTGTTTCGGCGATCGTCAGCGTCTGCAGCGGTCCCGCGCGGCCGGGGTATTCAGCCTTCGGTTTTAACAAAGCGGGCGAGTGGGCTCCGCTTCAGATAGGGAAGCTTGGTGCTGAAGTACGCGAAGCAGTTGGCGACGGCAAGATCCTGACGCTGGCCCCCGCTTATCCTCTTGAGGGAGGGCTGGATGTCTATGAGGAACTTGCTATGGGGTTGTTTTCATGGAACGTCTCGGACTTGATTCCTCCTGGCGAGCGAAGGAAATTGAGAATGATCGGGCCCGGAGAGCTTGATCAGTATTTGAAGGAGGACGTTCCGGCAGGAATCCTGGTTGGACTACTGGGTCTCCCATTTATGGAACAGGAGTTCATCGAGTATGCAGAGAAGCACGGATACGAGTCAAGGGTACTGTCTAACGGCGCCACGTTGTGGCGTTTACCTCAGCGCGGCACCGAGTAGCGTTAGGGTTGATATGGATCTACCGAGTTCATTATTTGCTTGTCTATACATGAATCAAGAGGGACTAGCGATACGTCTTGATGGCGGAAGTGATCGCGGCGGCGAACTTCGCAGAGTTCTGTTGCCTCGTCCGGGGCACTGGTGGATTTCTGAGAATCAAAGGAGCTAATGATGGCGGACACGCAACTTAGCGACGATCGATCAAATACAGCGTCGGCGGGCTGGGACGCACAAGTTCGTGAGCGACGACTCGCACCCCGGAAGAAAGGATACGACCCGGACAAATACTGGCGGAGCACCGAAGCGAGCTACGCGTACTATCCAACGGTTCGGCATCGGACACGATTTGTTCTCGGTGTTTTGCAGAAGTTGGCCCGAATGGACGACGCAGCCGTTTTCGACTACGGTTGCGGCGAGGGGACGCTGCTACGGAGGATCCAGGAAATGTTTGGGTTGCGACGCGACCAGATTGCTGGATGTGATCTATCGAGTACCGCCGTGGAATTAGCCCAAGAGAAGCTGGATAATCCGTACATTTACGATCGAGCGTACCCCGACATTGAGCAGAAGTTTAATGCGATCATCTGCTCCGAAGTGATTGAGCACACGACCGAATACGAAAGAATCCTGCAATGGATCGTCAACCACTTGTCGCCAGGAGGGCTGGCGATCGTGACGACCCAGGGGGGAAGGATTCACGCTTCCGATCGCTACACTGGTCATGCGCAGCACTTTAGGATGGGATCACTCGTTTCGTCAATCGAAGGATTGGGGATGGAAGTCATTCATGCAAGACGGTGGGGATTCCCATTGTTCACTGCACAGAAATACTTAACCAACTATCGCTTCCAGGCAATTCGCGAGAACTATCTGGACGGGTCACTTACGTTACGAAAGCGGCTGGTTTTTCAAATGGCTTACCTCTCATATTTCATACATGACCTGATCGGGCTGGGGCCACAAATCTACGTAGTTGCACGCAATCCGAGTCCGAGCGACACGGTCGTCGAAGATATCCAATGTATACCGCGTTAGCGACGCTTGCAGCGCAGCATACGAGGCAAGAGTTACTGGAGGTGCGAGATGGAAGAGCGGGCCGTCATTATCGGTGCGGGGCCAGCTGGCCTCACGGCAGCCTACGAATTGCTGACCCGAACGAAGATTAAACCTGTGATCGTGGAACAAAGCGACAGGATGGGTGGCATCGCGTGTACAGTGAACTACAAGGGCAACCGCATCGACATCGGCGGGCATCGCTTCTTCTCCAAGTCGGATCGCATCATGCAATGGTGGTGCGACATGCTGCCGCTGCAAGAACTGAACGGGAAATCGCTTGCCATAGGTTGCCAAAGCAAGAAGCCTACGGTGGAGACTACAAAACAGGGGCCCGATCCGGATGAGACCGATGCGGTGATGCTCGTGCGTTCTAGAAAAAGCCGCATCTATTATTTGCGCAAATTGTTCGATTATCCCATCCGCCTGAGCAAGCGCACCGTCTTCAACCTCGGCCTTCTACGCTTGCTTCGCATCGGTTTCAGTTATGCGAAGGCGAGGCTCTTCCCAATTCGGGACGAACGGAACCTTGAACAATTCATGATCAACCGTTTTGGAAAGGAGTTGTATCTGACTTTTTTCAAGTCGTACACCGAGAAGGTATGGGGTGTACCGTGCGAGGAGATTAGCGCCGCCTGGGGTGCGCAGCGCATTAAAGGGTTGTCGATAAGCAAAGCGATCTTGCACGCGATAGCAACACCGTTCAAGAAGCGGACCGATGTCGCACAGAAACGGACGGAGACTTCGCTGATCGAACAATTCCTCTATCCAAAGTATGGTCCGGGGCAAATGTGGGAGACTTGCGCCGAGAAGATTGTAGCGATGGGTGGGACCATCATGACGAACGTTAGAGTCGATCGTCTTCTCACCAAAGGCAATAGGGTGAGCGCTGTCGTTGCCACGGATCAGAAGACCGGCGCTGAGGTCACGTTCGAGGGCGATTGCTTTTTCTCCACGATGCCCATCAAAGACCTAATCAGAGGAATGGATCACAACGTACCGCAAGGCGTGCGCGAGACCAGCGAAGGGTTGGTGTACCGTGATTTCATTACTGTCGGCTTGCTGCTGAGCGAATTGAAGATCCACGATGACATCGGCGACTGCCGGAAACTGCTTGCCGACAACTGGATCTACATTCAGGAACCAGACGTGCAAGTGGGACGCCTCCAGATCTTCAACAACTGGAGTCCGTACATGGTGGCCGATCCGTCAAAGGTCTGGGTCGGTTTGGAGTACTTCTGCTACGAAACCGACGGCTTATGGAAGCTTAGCGACGAGGAGATGGCAAGATTGGCTTCCGGGGAGCTGGCCAGTATTGGCATAATCGATGAATCCAAGGTGCTCGATCGAACCGTCATCCGGATGCCAAAGGCATATCCTACCTATCTTGATTCCTACAGCGGCTTTGATGAATTGAGAGAGTTTACTGATGGCCTGGAGAATTTATGGCTGATCGGCCGCAACGGCATGCACCGCTACAACAATCAGGACCACTCGATGCTCACCGCCATGACTGCCGTCGACAATATCGTTGCAGGACGGCACGACAAGTCAAACATTTGGAGCGTGAACGCGGAACAGGAATATCACGAAGACAATGATACTAGTACGAAGCCTTGACAGCCGGGTTGCACTGCCCTGCCTTGCGGAGCAGGGCCCCTGATCTGCGTAACCGTCCCGCAGAAGAAAACCATGGTGGATGCAATGTAGAAACAATGCGAGCTGGTTTCAAAGGTGGCGTCGGATACGACTACTATGCGGCAGACGAACAGGAAAGGCCAAGATATCGTGAGTCACACAGAATAAGGGTGGAGCATCAGACAGTAACTAACGATGCTCCGTTTAGATTAGGACACAAGTCATGCAAGAGGATCTTTCGACTGTAACATCGCTGCCAGTGAGTCAGTCGGCCCAACGGCACCCGTCGCTGTGCGAGTGTCTGAGAATCGGGCTCACCTCCTATTGCGTGACCGGTGTGATTGTCGCGCTTGGTGTGATGTTCGGCCTTTCTGCCGTGAAGGGCTACGCAGGCCCCCGTTCACCACAGCATGTTCCTGGGAGCGGTAACGAGTTTCTGGACGTGCTGGCTCAGTGGGACGGACAGTGGTATCTGGAAATTGCCACAGAAGGCTATGGCTACGATCCAACTCGACCTTCGAGCGTGAACTTTTTTCCCGTCTATCCGTTGCTGGTGGGAGCCGTGTTCCAATTAACTGGCATGCCCGCCGCATTGGCTGGTTTGCTCGTCTCGCATGCCTTCCTGATCGGCGCGTTCGTCCTGTTGTTCGCGTACGTACGACAACGTTGTGCCGATGGACCGGAACAACTGGGGGCGTACGTCTTGCTCGCCTTCGGTTTCTTCCCGACAACCTTCTTCATGCGGATGATCTATACGGAATCGACCTTCATTTTCCTTACCATCTTGGCCCTGTATGGCATGGAGCGAAAATGGCAACCGATCATCATTGCGCTAGTGATTGGACTAGCGACGGCAACCCGACCGGTTGGAGTAGCGCTTATCCTTCCTTTCGTGCTCCATGTTTGCCAACAGGGCGGTTTCGCGTGGCGAACCGGCATGCAACTGATCTTCCTAGTACCCATGGCTTCCTGGGGGCTCTTGGAATACATGCTGTTTCTTCAAGTGGAGTTTGGAGAACCGTTGGCGTTCGTCCAGACGTCAAGCCACTGGTGGTTTCGTCCATCCGTTGGGCTCAGCGAGAAATCGCTGGCACTGCTGACTGGGGAACCGATTTGGGCTGTGTACCAGTCTTCGTCACTGGCATTCTGGAAACACCACGCGCCCGATCCGAGCTCCTTATTCAGTCTGCAATTCGCCAATCCTCTCTTCTTCGTGCTGGCCGTTGCATTGGTCGGTTTCGGAGCGATGAAACGCTGGCTCTCCAGGTACGAACTCTTGCTGGCAATTGGTTTGCTGCTTATTTCCTATATATCGCTAGGTTACAGAGGGTGCATGACAAGCCAAGGCCGTTATGTCTCTGCCGCGTTTCCGATCTATCTGGTATTGGGCAACCTGTTTTGCCGGGTGCCCGCAACGGTATCTTTGGGGGTCTTAGGCGTGTTTGCGGCATACCTTGCCATCTACGCGGCGATGTTTGCGGCAGGCTATATGTTTATTTAGCTTTATTGTCACGATGAACTTAACACAGTAAGCGAAAGTATCAGTATTCGGGCAAGGAACCCAGGTGATGTACAGGCATCCTACCGCAACAACATCACAGCAAGCCACGCAGCCGGGTAAGCCACACGCGTGGTTGTATCAATGTCTGCAGAATGGGCTGGCTTCCTATTGCTTGGCCAGTGCGGTTGCTGTGATCGGCGTGCTCCTGGGCCTTTCCGTGGTCAAGGAATATAGTGTTCCGCGTCCGCCGCAAGGCGTCCCGTTGTATGGTGACGAGTTCCTCGACACGCTGACCCAAGCGGATGGCCAGTACTATCTCGAAATCGCCGCGAGTGGTTATAGGTACGATCCAAATTGGCCGTCCAGCGTAGCCTTTTTTCCCGTCTATCCGTTGCTCGTTCGGTGCGTGTTTCGGTTGACCGGGATGCCTATCGCACTGGCCGGTTTGCTGGTCTCGCAGACCTTCCTTGTTGGCGCATTCGTTCTTCTCTTTGCCTATGTACGTGAACGCTATGTCGATGCGCCGGAGCAACTGGCGCCGTACGTGGTCCTCGCCTTCGGCTTTTTTCCCACAACCATGTTCCTCCGCTTGACGTATACGGAACCGCTGTTCATCGCCCTTGCGATCTTGGTCCTGTATGGCATCCAGCGAAAATGGTCTGTGTTTGTTGTCGCCTTGATCATCGGCCTGGCAACCGCGACCCGACCGGTCGGCGTGGCGCTAGTGCTCCCGTTTGTCTTGGATGTATGGCGGCGAAACGGCTTCGGATGGAAGACTGTTGGTCGCTTAGCCTGCCTGGTCCCCTTGGCCCTCTGGGGACTCTTGGCTTACATGGTCTTCCTTTATCTGGAATTTGGCGATCCCCTGGTGTACGTTAAGGCGCAACAAGAACAGTGGTTGGCAAGGCCACCTTTTGAGTTTGGCGAGAAACTGCGGGCACTGATAACATTGGAACCAATTTGGTCGGTTTACCAACCATCCTCGCCAGCATACTGGAAACACATCGTACCAGAGCCCGCTGCCCCACTATTCAATATACAGTGTGCCAACCCGATTCACTACGTTTTGGCAATTGGATTGATCATTCTCGGGGCGGCAAAGCGTTGGCTTTCCTGCTACGAGACACTGCTGGCTGGCGGGCTACTATTCATTCCGTATGTCACACGCAGCTACGAAATGTGTATGGTATCACACGGTCGCTTCGTGGCTGTTGTATTTCCAGTCTACCTGGTGTTGGGTAACGTGCTGTGCCGGAGTTCAAAGCCGTTGGCTGGGGGAATCCTTGCATTGTTTGCGCTTTATCTTACCATTTACGCGGCGTTCTTTGCTGCAGGGTATTCCGTTTGGTAGCCTCCTGGAGACAAGAGAATTCGCTCATCAAGCCATTTGTACTCGGCAGGAGTTCCCGACAGTAATAATCCTCGGCGAGAACATAACATGACGATAATGAGAGGTGCTACAATGCTGCGATCAGCCTTTACCATTGGTGAACTGCTCGTCACGATTGCAATCATCGGGATCCTTATTGGCTTGCTACTGCCGGCAGTCCAAGCCGCGCGGGAAGCCGCGCGCCGAGCCAGTTGCAAGAACAAGCTCCGCCAAATCGCCTTGGCCACCAATGGATTTCACGACACTCACAACCGTTTTCCACCCGGCCAATTCTTGGGACCGTTCGGGGCCGGCACCGACTCTCATGCTTGGAGTTGGCTAGCCCGCATTCTACCCTACTTGGAGGAAAACTCTATTTTTGACGAGGGAAAAATACCCGAGAGGACGCTTCGAGAAAGTGGAGTGGCCGGTCGTACAATCCCAACGTTTCTCTGCCCCAGTGATCCCCATAGTCACACTGGCCCGCGAATCGACGCTGGAAACTTGGACGGCATGCTCGTCGGCCAAACCAATTACAAGGGTGTTAGTGGCGCAAACTGGGGCGCGGACGAGAGCCTCGCTTTGGACGACATAGGCACTTTGTGGCCTAATGAGGGTGCCAACGGCTCCTTCGACGGGTATGCGCATGGCGACGGAATCTTGTGGCGGAGCGACTATTCAGCACGGATGGCAAGGCGTCGCGTTGGTGACGGCCTCAGTGCCACGTTCTTGGTGGGTGAGGATTTACCAGAGAAGAACCGCTGGTGTTCATGGCCCTATGCCAATAACGCCTACGGTACCTGTGCGATCCCGCCCAATTTTACGTACGAAGATACGCTTGGATGGTACAATACGTGGTCTTTTCGCAGCGACCATTCCGGCGGCCTCAATTTTGCCCTTGCCGATGGCTCAGTACGCTTTGTTGACGAGGCCATTTCGTTGGAAGTTTACCGGGCACTTGCCACCAGGGACGGCGAAGAGATTGTCGGCGAGTTCTGATGACCGAGCCCTTTCGGCAAGCCTGCGAACTCTTTGGGTGTGCTGTAATGGCGTGAGCGTTCGGGGTGCGTTCGGCGACTCTTGTACTGAACAGGAGTTGCCTGCGTTTGCCGACGAAACGGCATGATTTCCGTTGGCGTTATGACCTTCCCCATGGCTCGTGGACACCGAGTTAAGGTGTTAAACTACGAGATTCCATGAGGAGGAAACTATGGCGAAAAAGCGTCAGATTTACACGAGGGAGTTCAAGATCGAGGCCGTTCGGCTTGTGACCGAGGAGGGTTACAGCATTCGTGAGGCGGCCGAGAGCTTGGGAGTTTCAGATAACTCCCTGCGAACTTGGAGAAAACAGCTAGAACACGAGGCGGATAACGCTTTTCCGGGTAAGGGAAAGGTTTCCTCTCGCGATGAGCAAATGCGACGGCTCCAGGAAGAAAACCGCCGACTGCGGATGGAGCGCGACATCTTAAAAAAAGTTGCGCCAAGGAAAGCTTGGGAGGAGGGGATTCGGTCCTTTGGGCGGATGAAACTTCTCATCGGAACCCTGTGTGGGCGAGAGCCTGTCCGGCAGAGCTTAACCGGCAGCCGGAAGCGAGTCTTGCGTGGTGTTTGGGTAACCGGCACTGCGAAGCGTAGACAGCGAGTCCAGAAGCCATGCTATTGAGCCTCGAAAGAGGATTGCGTGTTGGAGTCTTCGTTCTCTTTTTAGCGAGGACCGCGCGGGTGTTCCGCTCTGGTGAGGAACGTCCCGTCCGACCGGGGTCGAAGAACATGTGCAGATGGACATTTGGGTTCCCCAGGAACTTGGGAGGCCCTGTTGTTTCCACGGAAGTGATTCCCGGCCGGAGAACCGGGTGACCAACTCCAGGTCCGTCGTTCGACACGCGGCGACGACGGAAGACACGAAAACAGCCGTGTGTTCCCGTGGTATCGCTGAGCGAAGGAAACGAAGTGACGCGAAATGAATGACAGGGAATCGGAGTGTCTTGATAGTACCGACAGAAGCGGGGGAACTTGCGACTCGGCGAGGACCCCGTGGAGGGAAGCGAGACATCGTATCATCCCGCATTTCCCAGATGAGTTACCCTGCTTTGGCATGCGATTTGCGCCACACCCTTAAAAACAGGAGATTTGACGCATTTTCATGCCAAAGTGACAGGGGAACCCAATGGGTGACGCCAAAAACGACGATTTGCGAGTCAGTTTTGACAGCCGCTTGAAGCTCAGGTTTCTTGGTAGCCAGATCACAACCGACGCCGGGTTGTTGGCGTATCGCCAACTCGATGAAACGCTCGGGCTGACTGAAATGGCCCCTGCCGCCCTCGCAGACATTCGCGTTTCGGAGCAACAAGCAGCATGGCCTGTTACCACTGCTGCGTCAGTCGATCTACAGCCGACTGGCAGGCTACGAAGACGTGAATGATGCCGAGCGATTGGCGGTCGATCCTGCCATGCGTCATGTGGTTGGTGGCAGAGCAACGCTGGCGGAAGAAGCAAGCCGCTTCGACCAGCGAGGTCGGCCGGTTTGAGACGGACATTCTCGGCACAAAGGAGAATCTCACGACGCTCATGAATCTTTCCGGTCGCTGGATCGACACGGTGCATGAGCGAAAGCCTTTGAAAACACTGATTCTCGACATGGACAGCTCCGTCAGTGAGACCTACGGCAGCCAAGAGGGCACGGCCTATAACGGGCACTTCGAGTGCATGTGCTATCACCCGCTGTTCCTGTTCAATCAAGATGGCGACTTGGAGCGAGCGATGCTGCGACGCGGCAATCACGCCAGCGCGAAGTTCTGGCGGCGGGTACTCTTGCCGGTAATCGATCGGTATCGTCACCTGGACATCCCGAAGTTCTTTCGTGGCGATGCCGCCTTCGCCAATCCGGCCCCTTTGCGAAACGGGCGTTGTACCGAGTGCTGGAGAAAGAAGGTTACCTTTACGCCATTCGTCTCAAAGCCAACGCGGTCTTGGAGCGGGAAATCGAACATCTTCTCACCCGCCCCGTGGGGCGGCCTTCACGCAAGCCTAAGGTGTTCTATCACAGCTTCCAGTATCAAGCCAAGTCATGGAAGCGATCGCGTCGCGTGGTGGCTAAGGTGGAGTGGCATCAAGATGAGTTGTTCCCGCGAGTGGGGTTCATCGTGACCAACTTGAACAAACGACCGAAAAACGTGGTTAAGTTCTACAACGGGCGCGGCACTGCGGAGCAGTGGATCAAAGAAGGCAAGAACGCTGTCAAATGGACGAAGCTCTCCTGCCGCACGTTCAAAGACAACCACACGCGACTGCAACTGTTCGCCTTGGCTTACAATCTGGCTAACTTCCTGCGTCGGCTTGCCCTGCCCCGTGATGTGAGGCACTGGTCGCTGAGAACGTTACGAGAAAAGCTCGTCAAGATTGGGGCCAAGGTAACACGGCACTCGAGGTACGTGACGTTCCAACTGGCTGAGGTGGCTGTGACGCGAAACTTGTTTGCAGCGATCCTCGACCGCACCCGGCGACTCGCGCTGCCGCCACCGGTTGTCGCTGGCTATCCCGAATAAGCGGATTTATGCACCGAAAACACAGTATCCGAGGGGGAACCTATGCGCCAACGAGCTGATTGATGCAAGAAAACCTGCCCTATACACCTCGTCGGAGGCGAATAGGCGGGCAACGGCCAAAAAAAGCCTAGAAAATCATAGCAAGCTGGACGCTGGGGGGGGCGCGATGTTAGAATGGGCTGTGATTCAAGCCTGGAACGGTTCCAGGCTCAACCCAAATGGGAAATCCCGGATAGTACCGCCGCATTTTTGTTGGCACATATAGCGCCTCACCGGTTACTGTGGCAAGAACAGGCAATCTGCCTCCCCCGGTGGGGTGGCGGCCTCGAGCAAGGAATTCACTGAGATGCGAGTAGGAGTAATCGGCGCGGGTCCGGCCGGAATCACCGCGGCCTATCAGTTGGCCAAGGGAGGAGCAACCGTCGAGGTCTTCGAGACCGACGCCGCGGCGGGCGGACTCTCGCGAACGATCCCCCTGTGGGGACAGCACGTGGATCTGGGGCCGCACCGCTTTTTCAGTGCCGACCCTCGCGTGAATCAACTCTGGGAGGAAGTCACCGGCGATGACTACCGCCTGGTAGACCGCCTGACACGGATCTACTATAAGCGGCGGTTGTTTCACTATCCGCTGAAGCCCTTCGATGCCTTGCGCAAGATGGGCGTTTTCGAAGCGGGCCGCTGCGTCGGGAGCTACTTGGCCGAGAAGCTCAACCCGACCTCTCGGGCGGACGAAGAGCAGACCTTCGAGAGTTGGGTCGTCAGCCGGTTCGGGCGGCGGCTGTTCGAGATGTTTTTCAAGTCCTATAGCGAGAAGCTCTGGGGTATTTCCTGCCAAGAGCTGGACGCCGATTTCGCTGCCCAGCGGATCAAGGGCTTTTCCTTGGCCGAAGCTCTGAAGAGTTCGCTCGGACTGGCCAGACGCCGTCACAAGACGCTCGTCGACCGCTTCGCCTATCCGATCGGCGGGACCGGAATGGTCTATCAGCGAATGGCCGACTTTGTCGACCGGCAAGGAGGTCGCGTACACCTAAACAGCCCCGTGCGACGCATCCTGCACGAACCATCCTACCGCGAGCACCGCCTTGCCGCCGGACATGTGATCGAACAAGACCACCGCGTGACGGGCGTCGAATTGGCCGACGGGCAACAGCGACGATTCGATCACGTGATCTCTACCATGCCCCTGACGCTGATGGTCGAAGGGTTGGGTAATCTGCCCGCCGACGTACAATCCGCCTGCCAGGCACTCACCTATCGCAACACCATCCTTGTTTATCTGAAAATCGACGGAGTCGACCTCTTTCCCGATCAGTGGCTCTACCTGCACGCACCGGAACTGACGGCCGGGCGGATCACCAACTTCCGCAACTGGACGCCCGAACTCTACGGCAACGCCAATACCTCGATCCTGGCACTCGAATTCTGGTGCAACGACCAGGATTCGCTGTGGAACCAACCGCAGTCGCAACTGATCGATCGGGCCTCGCGCGAGATTCGGGCAACCGGGCTGATCGGCGCCGCGCGCATTCTCGACGGCCACGTCGTGCGGTTGCACCGTTGCTATCCCGTCTATCGCCAGGGATACAAGGTCCCGCTTGCCCGAATTACGGAGTTCCTCGATAGGTTCAGCGGCCTGAGTTTCATCGGCCGTTACGGTGCCTTCAAGTACAACAACCAGGACCACAGCATCCTGATGGGGATCCTCGCCGCAGAAAACATCCTCCAGGACAAACGGCACGATCTTACGGCCGTCAACACGGACTACGACACCTATCAGGAGTCGGCCGAAACCATGCGGGGAAAGCAGGCGGAATGAGCGGTGCGGCGTTCGTATTGGGAAACCTCTGGCCACACTAGTATCCTGGAACCGTCGTTATGAAAGCCGACGCAAGCAACGACACTGTCAAACCGGG
>CAYYOX010000018.1:0-1348 GCA_964473065.1 uncultured Planctomycetaceae bacterium
CACACAGATAGATCCCTTTCGGCCTAAGAATCGCATTCTTCATGGAAGCAGTTACCCTTCTTTGGAAGCGCTGATCGACACTACCACCCGGCCGGTGATTTGACCGGCCAGGATCGCGTCGATCTTGGGTGGTAGCTCTGCGAGCGTGACGGTTTGGGCCATGGTTTCCAAGTGATCCGGTTTCCATGGCCCGGCCAATCGCTGCCACGTCTCGTGCTTCAGCGACACGGGGCACCAGGCGCTGTCGATGCCGGCCAGCGTGACGCCGCGCAGGATGAACGGGTAGACGGTCATGGGGAGTTGGTCGCCGGCGGTCAGCCCGCAGGCCGTAACGCATCCGCCATGCCGCGTAGCGCGAAGGATCGTGCCGAGCATGTTCCCACCCACCGCATCGACCGCCCCGGCCCAACGTCCGCCGAGCATCGCCCGACCGCTGCTGTCATCGACCGCTTCACGCCCCAGCACTTCTCTGGCGCCGAGCTTTTTGAGATAGTCGTGGGCCGATTCCTTGCCGGTGACGGCCACCACGTGGTATCCGAGCTTGGCCAAGACGGCCACGGCCACGCTGCCCACGCCGCCGGTCGCGCCGGTCACGACGATCTCGCCCGAGTCGGGCCCGATGTCGTGCTTCTGCAACGCATCGATACACAACCCGGCCGTGAAGCCGGCCGAGCCGAGGATCATGCTTTCCCGCAGCGAGAGTCCTTCGGGCAGCCGCACGAGCCAGTCCTGGGGTACGCGGACATATTCGCCCAGTCCGCCCCAGCGGTTCATGCCCATGTCGAAACCGTTGATCACGACCGGATCGCCTTCGACCCAATCGGCAACCCCGCTCTGCGCCACGGTGCCCGCCGCATCGACGCCCGGCACGTAGGGGAACACGCGGTTGATGCCCGGATGTCCGGTCGCCCCCATGGCGTCTTTGTAGTTCAACGAGGAATAGTCGGTGCGGACAACGACCTCGCCCTCGGGCAGCTCGTCGATCGGCCGCTGCGTGATTTCCGCCGTGATGTTGCCGTCGGCGTCTTTGGTAACCAGGTAACAGGTGAAGGATTCGGGGAGCATGGTTTCCTCCGGGTCGCCGTGCCAGCGGCCGCCAAACGATTTTGGTCGAAGTTTCGGTAAGAAGTGTACCATTTCGCCCGCCAATGGGCCAGGGCGGCCACGGCAGGGCTCGATTGGGGGGCATTGCTTGCCAACTGTGCCGGCAAAGAAGTACAATACGGGCTATCTGAAAAATGCCAACTCCCCACTGCGCGATAGGAGATACACGAAGCACCAGCACAGGGCGCGACTTACACACACACGAATCTCGAAAAGCGCGCGCAAAACCCGCGCACCCCCGATG
>CAYYOX010000018.1:1358-23090 GCA_964473065.1 uncultured Planctomycetaceae bacterium
GCACTGATGACGCCCAGCCTGATTCCCGGCTCGGCGTTGGGTAAAGACGCGGCCGCGGCCCCCAGCGAGCGGATTGTGGTGGGCGGGATCGGTATCGGAAACCGCGGCACCTATGACCTTAGTTGTTTCCTGCCCAACGCGGACGTGCAATTCGTGGCGGTGGCCGACGTGAAGGCCAATCGGCGTGCGGCGGTCAAAAAAATTGCCGACGACAAGTATGGCAATCAAAACTGCAAAACCTATCGCGACTTTCGTGAATTGCTCGACCGCAACGATATCGATGCCGTGCTGATCGCCACGGGCCCCAACTGGCACGCCACGGCTGCGATCCACGCGGCCCGTGCGGGCAAGGATATGTATTGCGAAAAACCGTGCACCAAGAACATCGCCCAAAGCCTGGCGTTGGCCGAGACGATGCGTCGCACGGGCGTGGTCTTCCAAGCCGGCACCCAGCGGCGGAACTTGCCCCACTTCGCGTTTGCCTGCGAGTTGGCGCGAACGGGAAAGCTCGGCAAACTCAAGGCGGTCCATGCCCATCCGGCCGGGATGACGGCTTACATGAGCGGCTGGGCCACGCCCGAACCCCAACCGCCCAAGGAACAAGTCGACTGGGACCTGTACCTTGGACCCGCAGCCTGGCGACCGTTCAACAAGAAGCACCTCGACGGTTTCAATTTCGAGAAAGGCGGCGGGCTGGTCGGCGGAGGCGTGTTGGAATGGGGGTCCCATTGCGTGGACCTTTGCCAATGGGCCGTCGGCGCCGACGACACGGCCCCGGTCGAGTACAACCCGCCGGAGAACGATCGCATCGTCGCCCGCTACGAGAACGGGGTCGAATTGGTACTGCGCGAGAAGGATTGGATCGGCTTGGGGTCGTGCCCGGTACGCTTCGAAGGCGAGACCGGCTGGGTCGAAGCGGGTGACAGCGGAAAGCTGGTCCTCAGTTCGCCGGAACTACTTGCCGGGCGAAAGGTGGCCGAGATCGGCGGTTACCCGGCCACGTTCCATGTGCGCGATTTCCTCGACTGCGTGAAGACCCGCAGTCAGCCGAAAGCCAACGCCCAGGCGGCCTGCTATGCCCACATCACGTGCCATGCGGCGAATAACGCCATCTTCCTGAACCGCCAGCTCAAATACGACCTGAAGAAGCACGAGTTCATCAACGACGAAGAAGCCAACCGGCTACGCAGCGAGGCACTTCGCGCCCCATGGAGAATCTAAACACGTTCGGAAACAACCCGTGTGCCACTGCTTCGCAGAAGCAGTGCCGCAAGGCTCTCACTCACGGGAAATAATAATGCACAAGACCCGATATTTTATAGTCACTGCCACACTGATCGCCGTGGCTGCTACCTCGATTCAGGCGGCTGACGAGAATGCCGCCAAAAAAGAAAACGAACTCAAACTGATCGCCGTGCTCACCTCGAACACGGCCCCAAGGGCGGAGAAGGCGATCACCTGCAAGAAACTGGCCGTCTTCGGCTCGGCGGATGCCGTGCCGGCCCTGAAGCCGCTGCTGGGTGATGCGGAGCTGGCCTCCTGGGCAAGGATCGCACTGGAAGCGATTCCCGGCCCCGAGGCCGATGAAGCACTCCGCGATGCGTTGGGGACGCTTCAAGGCAGACTGGCTATCGGGACGATCAACTCGATCGGTTTCCGCCGCGACGCCAACGCGGTCGACGCGTTGGCCGGCCGGCTTCAGGACAATGACCCTGAAGTCGCAGCGGTTGCAGCCGTCGCCTTGGGGAAGATCGCCACGGCGCCGGCGACCAAAGTGTTGCGCGACTCGTTGGCCGACGCCTCGCCCGCGGTTCGTTCGGCGATTGCCGAGGCGTGTATCCTGTGTGCGGAGCGTCTTTTGTCCGAGGATAAGGCGGCCGAAGCGATCGAGATCTACGACACGGTTCGCACGGCCGACGTACCCAAGCAGCGCATCGTCGAGGCCACGCGAGGCGCGATCCTTGCCCGCGGCGCGGACGGGATCCCGCTGTTGGTCGAGCAACTCCGCTCGGAGGACAAGCGACTGTTCCGGATCGGCTTACGCACCGCCCGCGAGCTGACCGAGGGGAACGTTGCCGGCGCCTTGCTGGCCGAATTGGAGCGTGCCACGCCGGCCCGCGGCGCGTTGCTGCTGGCCACTTTGGCCGATTGCAGCGGCTCGACGGCATCGCCCGCCGTGGTCAAGGCGGCCCAGAGCGGGCCGAAGCAGGTGCGAATCGCTGCGATTGGGGCCCTGCAACGCTCGGGCGACGCGTCCTGTGCGACGACGCTGTTGGAGATGACGACCGACGAGGACGCCGAATTGGCCCAGGCCGCCCGAACGGCACTGGCCGAATTCCCCAACCAGGAAATCGACGCGACGATTGCCGGGCAGCTTCCCCAGGCCAAGGGCGCGCTGCTGGTGGCGCTGATGGAGATTGTCGGACAACGGCAAATCGCCGCCACGCCCGCTCTGATCGGTGCGCTGGATGACTCCGATGCAACGGTCCGCCGCACGGCCCTGACGGCTTTGGGCGAAACGGTCGAACTGAAGGACCTTGACGTACTGATTTCGCGGGTCACATCTGCGACCCATGCCGCCGATACGCCGACCGCGGTGAAGTCGCTTAGTGCGGCATGTGTTCGCATGCCGGACAGCGATGCGTGTGCGACCAAGCTGATCGGCGCCATGTCGGGCGTTCCCACCGAGATGAAATGCACGATCTTGGACATCCTCGGCGCCATGGGCGGCACGAAGGCGCTGCAAGCGATCGGTGCGGCCGGGAAAGATGCCAATCCGGATCTTCAGGACGCGGCCACGCGAGTGTTGGGCGGATGGATGAGCGTCGACGCGGGGCCCGTGCTGTTGGATTTGGCCAAGAGTGCGCCCGGCGAGAAGTACCGAATCCGTGCGATTCGCGGCTACATCCGTCTGGTGCGCCAGTTCAACATGCCGGCCGAGCAAAGAGTTCGGATGTGCGCCAAGGCGCTCGAGACGGCCCAGCGCACCGCCGAGAAGAAACTGTTGCTGCAAGAGGTGATCGGGCTGGACCGCTATGCGAGTCTCGGCATGTTGCGTCTGGCCGTCGAAGCGGGAAAGAACCCGGCGCTGAAGGACGATGCCGCGGCAACCGCCATGGTCATCGCCCAGCGGATTGGCGGCAACTCGACCGATGTGAAGACGCTGCTGGCCCAAGTCGGCCAGAAACCGGTCAAGGTCGAGATTCTTAAGGCCCAGTACGGCGCCGGCACGATGCAGAAGGAAGTGACCGCCGCGATCAAGCAACGCGTCGGCGACTTCCCGCTGATCATCCTGCCGTCACCCAGCTACAACGCCAGCTTCGGCGGCGACCCCGTGCCGGGCATCGTGAAGCAGCTAAAGATCCAGTACAAGATCGACGGCAAGGCCGGCGAAGCAACCTTCGCCGAAAACGCCCCGATCCTGTTGCCTACGCCTAAGTAACGAGCGGCGAAAGCCCGTTTGTATCGTTTAGCAGCCGCCGGCACGGCGGCTTGACTCGTAGATGCCCCCGTCCTCAAAGCCGCCGTGTCGGCGGCTGCTAAACGGCCTGACGGTCGAAGCGGGAAGTTGTTTTCGGACAATTCCTTACGTCTAGGCGCAGGGTCAGGCACTTCGCGGCGCCGCCGGCCTTGATGAATTCCCCCAGCGGCGTCTCGTGAACGGTGAATCCTCGTAGGCGAAGGGCTTCGTGCAACTGCGGACAACCCGTGTTGGTGATCACTGTTTGCCCCAAGACGACCGCATTACAGGCGAACTGCAGAGCTTCCAGCTTGGAGACGGGAATCAAATGTTCGATTAACCCCCCGAGCACCTTGCGGCCGTAAGCATCGAATGCGTCCGGATAATAAATCGCCGTATCGTCCGTCACTGGGCAGAAGCACGTGTCGAGGTGATAGAATCGCCGATCGACCAATTCCAACGGGATAACACGGCATCCCAGCACGGCGCCAATCTGCTGATCGGCCCGGGCATCGCTGCGGATCCGGTACCCGGCAAACAGCGTTTCGCAGCAGAACAACGCATCGCCGGCCCCTTCGAAGCATGACTCGTCGGGCAGGTAGCAGAGCCGAAAGCCGTGGGCCTGAAGCCATCGCTGATGATAGGGCGTCTCGCCGCGACGTTGGGGATGACGGAACTGCGAGAGCACGGCCGTCTCGCCGCGAATCAAGGCCGCATTGGCCGTAAACACCAGATCCGGCAGACCACGGACCGGCGGCAGATACCAGATCATGGCCCCGGCCTGCTCCAGCAGACGACGCAACGCATGCCACTGCAGCAGCGCCAGTTCCCGGTCGGTGGGCCGACGACGACTCATCCACGGATTGATCTCGTAGTAGATGCCGTAATGGTCCGGCGAACACATCAGGATCTGCGGCCGTGTGGTCATGGTTGGCCCCTTATGGCGTTGTGGCAGCCTCCATGGCGGAGAGTTCTTCCAGCAGGGCCCGCATAAACGGTTCCACGTCGGTCACCAGGGCCGTGGTTTGGAACGTTCCCCGGTCAGCCAGCTTGACGGCGGTCGACGGATTGATATCGACGCACACGACCTGGACCCACGCCGGCAACAAATTACCGACCGCGATCGAATGCAGCGCAGTGGCGATCATCAGGCAGAACGTCACGTCGCGGATCTTCTCTCGCATCAGGGCTTGGGCCGCAAGCACGTCGGTGATGACCTCCGGCAGCGGTCCGTCGTCGCGGATGCTGCCGGCCAAGAGGAAGTCGGCCCCTTGGCGAACGCACTCGTACATGATGCCCGAGCGAAGCAAGCCGCTCTCGACCGCCGGGCGAATGCCGCCTTCCCGGCGGATACGATTGATGGCCCGCACGTGGTGCTCGTGTCCTGACTTGGCCGGTCCGCGCCCGTCGAGATACACGCCCAGGCTGGTACCGAACATGGCATGTTCGATATCGTGGGCGGCCAGGGCATTGCCGGCAAACAGCACGTCGACGTAACCGGATCGGATCAGCCGACAAAGAAACTCGCTGCTGCCGGTATGCACGACCGCCGGCCCGGCCACCAAAAGCGTCTTCCCGGCCGAACCGCGGTTGTGGAACAACTGCTCGGCGATGTTGCGCACGGCCACACCCTTCGGCTTCTCCGAGGAGACGTTGCTGGCCATGAACTCGAAGCCTTCAGGGCCTCTAGCCTTTTCTTCCGGGAAGACACGCAACCCGGCATGACCGACGACCACCTGATCGCCCGCGCGGATTTCGCTCATCGGGCAACATCGGGCCGACTGCTCTTGAACGTTTACCACGATCCCACAGTCCATCTCCTGATCGTTCACTCGGACCCACTTCCCGCCGAGACGCAACTCGGTTCGCTGGTTTGTGGTGCTGTAAAACTCTTCGGGAAAGGTCCCGCCGATGTCGGCCGCGGCCAGACGACAATCCTGGGCGACGGTCGGCACGGCCCCGTGGTCGGCTATTTGGGCCAGGATTTGATCGAGTTTCGGTCGGTCGTCGGCGCGGACTTCGATCAGGGCATGGCTCCGATCGCGGGGAGATTGGCCGATCTCGATCTGCTTGATACAAAACGAGCCGCCGTGATGGGTGATGCAGTCGAGCACCTTCGGCAGAATCAGGCTGTCGATGATGTGGCCGGCAAGCTCGACGTCCTCGACCTCCACACCGATCGCCGGCTGCGTTGCGGTTGACAATGGGACCATGGCGTTCCCCCTTTTCCGAGTTGCCGGTCGGAAACTCGATATGCGCAGGGCAAGAGATGCGAGACAGCAAGATAGCCCCACAACAATCATACCATTATACGCAGCAGACCCGAACGGGTCGGGCTTTACCCGCCGGCAACCGGAGCAATGACGACAAGTTCGTCGCCGTCTTGCAGCGTATAGGCTCGGTGACTTCCCAGCGTTCCCAGATGCGTTCCCGAGACGGCCACCAGGCAGCTTGTCGGCAGACTTTTGCCCTCGGGAAACAGACTGGCCACTTGGCTAAGCGCCTCATCGACCGTCGTCTCGTCGGGCAGGCTGAGCGTCTCGGGAATGGACTCGGCCGCGTCGTAGCTTCGACCGGAGATGACGATTCGAATCTGCATGGGCGAAAAACTCCTTGGGGTAACTGCTCACGCTGGGTCGATCGACCCGCAGCAGGGACAATCGGGATTGCGGCTGAGATCCATCATTGAGGTGCGGCCTTGGTGGGCGTCGATCATCCATAAGCGTCCATACATCGGCTTGCCCGTGCCCGAGAGGATCTTGATCGCCTCCAATGCGGCCAGTGCGCCGACGGCCGCCGAAATGCCGCCGACCACCGGAAAGAGCTCCTCGAATCGGGGATCTTCCGGATAGACGCAACGCAGGCAGGCCGTCTTGCCCGGGTCGACCACGATCAGCGTGCCGGTCATTCCCCACTGGGCCGCGTCGATCAGCGGCACCCTTTTCTGCACGGCCGCCCGGTTCAAGCGAATGCGCTCCTCGAACCCCGGCGGACACGAGAGGATCACGTCCGACTGTTCGGCCAGTTGCAAGGCCTCATCATCGTCCGGCTCATGGTCGATCGCCTCGACCGTGACAAAGCGATTCATCGAGCGGAGGTACTCGCCGAAATGCGGTGCACGGGGTTGGTTCAACATGGCCTCGCAGCCGAGCACCTGACGATTCAGATCGGGCGAGATCAACTCGCCGCCATGCGCGATAATCACCCGACCCACGCCGCCCATGACCAACGCCAACGACGCCGGGCCGCCCATCCCGCCCACGCGAGTCACCAGGGCCGTCGAGTTCTTCAACCGCAACTGACCTTCGGCACTGAGCACGCCCGGGCCGATTTGGCGGTCATACCGGGACAGTTCCTCGGGGGATAACTCGTTGGAATTCATGATGCGACCTTTTTGTCTCGCCAAATAACGGCTTTGCCCGATTGTAATGGATTCGAACCACGCGTCAAGGGATCTCCTTTCACTAACAGGAGATCTGCAAAGTTGTCGAACTATCATGCGGGAGCCCAAAAAAGGGGGACTGGCTCCGTCGACGATGGGTATTGCAGTGGTGATTCATGTTGCCGACGGTGCCTGTCCCCTTTTTCGGGCGGCAACACTGGGGCGCCGTGGAAAAGGGGGACAGGCACCGAGCCGAGGAGATTTCCGGCGGGTTTGGCATTCATTCGTGCTCGGAGCCAGTCCCCTTTTTCCACTCCACAAAACCGACTTTGCAGTTCTCCTGCTTCCAATGACGGGCCGAATACGGTAACTTCAGAGTTGAAGGAGAACAACACGGTGACATACGGCGGAGTGGTTCTTTGTGGCGGGCAGAGCCGGCGGATGGGTCGGCCGAAGCTTGCGTTGCCGTTTGGGCCCGAGACGATGCTGGCGCGGGTTGTGCGGTTGCTGGGGGATGTGGTCGAGCCGATCGTTGTGGTGGCCGCCGCCGATCAGGCCTTGCCCGACTTGCCCGCGGAAGTGCTCGTTGCCCGCGACCGACGCAAGGATTGCGGACCGCTGGAAGGCCTTGCCGTAGGATTGCAAGCCTTGGCCGATCGGGCGGAAGCGGCCTTCGTGACGGCCTGTGACGTGCCGCTGCTGAAGCCCGCATTCGTGCGCCGCATGATCGAACTCTCGGTCGACCATGACGTGACCCTGCCGCATATCGAGGGCTTCGACGAACCGCTGGCGGCCGTCTATCGCACGGACCTCGTGCCCAAGATCGAAGCCTTGCTGGGGGCCGACAGGCGGCGCCCCGTGTTTCTCTTCGACGAAGTTCGCACCCGCCGAGTGACGGCCGACGAGTTGCGCGACGTCGATCCGCAATGGGACAGCCTCCAAAACGTCAACACTCCGGAAGACTATCGGGCCGCACTGGCCAAGGCGGGACTTGCGCCGGTTGAGTAGACGAAATCATCGTTTAGCGGTCGGGCGGGGGTTCGATTAGGGCGACTTGGCAAACTTTGCCGGATGTCGGGGTTCTATCGGTTTTTCCGCATGTATCGGAGGTCCGGGATATTCGCAAATTGCGGATAAATCCGGCCGATATCTAATGGCAGAGAGTCTCCCGCCTATCTTTTCCCGCCCATACGCCCGCCCGAGAGGATCCGCCATGGATCACAAGAAGATTGTCACCCGAGAGGAAATCCTCGTCACGCTGATGCTCGTCCTGACCAGCCTGGCCCTGGTGGCGTTCGGCTAGCAGCATTTCGTTTAGCCACCGCGGCCACGCGGTGTTAGGCGGCCGAACCCGGCGTGGCCGCCTGGGGCTAAACGGAAGATTACTCCGGGCGGATCTTGACCGTCAACTCGCCGGCGTTGTCGTTTAGTTGGGCGGCCGGGTCGTTGATTCTTAGGTAGAGTGTGCCGGTGTGCTTTGGTGTTAGCCTGGATTATTCATGCCCCTGGGAATTGCGTGACACACTGTCGTAGCTACGTTCGCCAGAACGTGGCCGTAACTCTCGGATACGCCCCACGTTCTGGCGAACGTAGCTACAAATCATGAATAATCCGGGCTAACAAACCACCGAAAAACGGCGCCGCCCCTCATGGGTGGTGGGTTGATGCCGGAAACTCGTCCGCCCGCCAATTCCTCAGATACATCGCATTCCCAAGGTATTCTCGGACCGCTCAACTTCAGGCTGGGGCATCGGCAACCCGGCCGACATTCTGAGCCGCCATTCGCAGCCGGTCATAGCCAGATGCGGGCGAGCAATGTTACAATAGTCACCGTTGCCAGCCTGCCATAACTGCCAGCCTGCCATGACTGCCAGCCTGCCATGACAACGCCCGCTATTGACCCCGGAAATACCTACTTGACTTAAATCGTAACACACGCACAGGAGTTCTCGATGAAACGACTATTTCTCTCTTCGGTTCTGTTCGTTGCGATGTTGCAGTGCCCGTCGATGGCCGACAATTGGGCACACTGGCGTGGCCCAACGGGAAACGGCGTGGCAACAAACGCACAGCCGCCGGTACAGTGGAGCAGTACAAAGAATGTGAAATGGAAAGTGGCTATTCCGGGACGCGGCTCCGGGTCACCGGTGATTTGGGAGAAACGTGTCTTCGTCGTCACGGCGGCTCCAGTCGGCAACGACCCAGCCGGTAATCTGGCATTCAAGATACTCTGTTTCGGTCGCGGCAAGGGCCGCCTGCTTTGGGACCAAACGGCCACCATAGCGACACCTCATCAGGGAATGCACGCCACGAACTCGTACGCATCCGCATCACCCTGCACCGATGGAAAACACGTCTACGCTCACTTCGGTTCTCGCGGACTTTACTGTTACACGATGGGCGGTGAACTGAAATGGAAACGGGACGACTTCGGGCAAATGGACACTCGAAACAGTTTCGGTGAAGGAAGCTCGCCAACACTCGAAGGTGACAAGATTCTGGTGCCTTGGGATCACGAAGGGCAGTCGTATCTGTACGCACTCGACAAATCGACCGGCGAGACCATCTGGAAGACCGAACGTGACGAACCGTCATGCTGGGCAACTCCATTGGTCGTCGAACACAATGGGACCAAACAAGTCGTCATGAACGGACAAACCTGCGCAAGAGCGTACGAGCTGGAAACGGGGAAAGAACTCTGGCGATGCGGCGGCCAGGCCCAGCGCCCGGTTGCGTCGGCCGTTGCCGCGAACGGTCTTGTGTTTGTCGGAAGCGGTTTTCAGGGTTCGTTTCTGGGCGCCTTTCGCATGGACGGCCAAGGCGACATTGAAAACACAAAGCACGTTGTCTGGGTGTTGGGTAGCGATACCCCCGATATCGCGTCGCCGCTGCTATCGGCCGGACGTGTCTATTTCCACAAAGGCAAGACAGGCCTATTGTCGTGCGTTGACGCGGCGACTGGAAAGCCTCATTATTCGGCTGTTCGAATTCCCGGCCTCACCAGAACCTACGCGTCACCCATCGCGGCCAACGGCCACATCTATTTGACCGGACGAAGCGGAACGACCGTTGTGATCAAGGATAGCGATCGATTGAACATCGTCGCGAGCAACTCGGTCGGCGAAACGGTCGACGCAACGCCGGCACCCGTCGATAACGAACTATTCATCCGTGGCGAAAACCATTTGTTCTGCATTTCCCAGTAGTCTAGCGTGCGTTGCAGCGTCAACACAGCATCGGGCAGTCATCCTCCTTCACAGACTCAGTAATGGACCTGATGGCGGCCACGTGCGCGACTTCCTCGACTCTACCAAGTCGCGCAGGCCGACTCGCTCCCACCCGGAAGTCGCGCATCGCGTTCACACTATTTGCCACTGCGCCAACATCAGCCTACGGCTGGGGCGGAAGGTTGTCTGGGACCCCGGAGCCGAGCAGTTTGTTGACGACGAGCAGGCCAACCGCATGCTCCGCCGGGTCCCGCGCCCACCCTGGGAAGTGTGATAAAGACCAAGGAGCGAGTCTCATCGTACGAAATGGCCGCTCCGTCCGAGGGAGGAAATTCGCGGCATCCGCCAATCGTTTGATTGCAAACACGAGGACATGGAACAGCCGCCTACGCTTCAGCAACGTAACATATAGCGTTTTATCGCATCGTGGCGCAGCCATGGTCGATAAAATGTGGTTGAACTTAGCCGTGGAGCGTGGGATCGGGTTGGCTACTTGGGGATTGTATCCGACGGTCGGCGTCCGGGGTACAGGCGGGCATGTGGTCGGTACGCGCCTGGTTGGGAAAGAGCCACGACTCGGGGCCAGACTCTCGCCAATAGGCCCGCAGTTCGCCCAGGAGTCGCTGGGAGAGCAGCGTGTATCGATCCTTTCGGCCCTTGCCTTGATTCACTCGAATGAGCATGCGATCGGAGTGAATGTCTTGCGGCTTCAGACGCACCAACTCCGATACGCGCAGGCCGGCGCTGTACGCGGTCATCATTAGCACGCGATGCTTCTGGTTCTCAGCCGCGTCGAGCAAGCGAGCAACCTCTTCCCGACTTAACGGTTCGGGCAAACGCCCGGAACGTTTCATCGGCACTCGCAGGTCGACCTTCCGTCGGACGACTTCTCGAAAGAAGAAGTTGATGGCGACAATCTTGTGATTGCACGAACTGTAGGAGAGTTTCTTGCCGACGATCAAGAAATGCATGTAGTCGCGGATCTCTTCGGTCGAAATCCGATCTGGTGACCGCCGGTAGTAGCGGGCAAGCTCTTTCACGGCCTTGACATAACTGGTGACCGTGGTGGGGGCCTTGCGTCGCAACTCGAGTTCACGGATCATTCTCTTGCGCAGTGGAGTCATAGGGACGCTCCTTTCAGAACAGGGAACACGGGATTGTAATAGCACCTCAAGTGTCCCCGAAAGGAGCCCCTTTGGCTCCCTTTTTGCGCAAACCAAGAGCCTGACTCCACTTAGGAACTCAGGCTCAGACCCGCTACGACGACGGCTACCGCTCTGCCGCGAAGCGGCTTAGTTCAACCTCAATTTCCAAGCTTGTACAGAAAGGTGGGACGGCTTGACTTGCAAATGAGCGACGCCAAGTTAAGGCGGGCCTACCCCGTACTGTCCAGCCGGTAGTGAAACAGCTTTCCATGCCGGCTGCCCCACGTCTGCTCAGTTATCGGCCGACCGTCAGGAAACAAGGTTTCTTCCGTGATGGCCTCCGCCCCATTGACGACCGCGTCGAGGACGCGATGGACCATGCCCGGATGCCGTTCCTCAGTAGAGCGGATCATCTTGGCCAGCATGAGCAGTATGTTGTCGGTCGATTCGTCGGCTGGGATTTCGTCTTCCTCCGCGCTCACCGCCGCCTCCGCAAGCTCCGTGGCAAACCCTGGCTTGCGCGATTCAAGCGCACTGAATGCTATCGCCAGAGTCTCTGCCTTGAATTCCATAGGGCTCTTTCCGGCCACTCGTACCTCGGTCCTGCGACGTTCCATTTCCGAGAAATTGGCCTCCAGCCGTTTCAGCGTTGGCGTAAAGTTCTGGCTCATTTCAGTGCCCTCGTCGTTGTTGTTGGGATTCAATAAAGCTCTCCAGGACGTCGATTCGCTCCTCGTAATCGGCCTGTACCGGCGGCCCGAAGAGTCGGTCAAACAGCAGCTTCGCGGCCGACACGTCCCCGTCTATGGCGGCCTGAATCAAGCCTTTGGCGATTTTTCGCACTTCGGCCAGCGTAACGCTACGAATAAGCTCGGCCCGCAGTCTTCCGACTTTTTTAGCCATCGGGTTACCCGGCCCGCCAGGGTTGCCCTTGCGAAATCGGCCACGGGCGTCTCGGTCAGGCGAGCCGTTTCCCCGGTTTGGTGACGGTGAATTCATGGCTACGGACTCCTTTGCATATCAGTGGTTGCTGCCCCTTCATTCCCCCCAGGCGCATGAATCAGGGCGAGAAGGTCTGCCCGCGCCGATGCCGGCAGCCGGGGCCATGCGTCGATCACCGCCTGTAGATCAGCGTCGATCGGGCCGTTTCGTGCATCAACTGCGCCGGATTCTGCGCCGCTTTGGGAGAGAACCGCGTTTTCTCCCGTGCTTTCCGGGGGTAGTTCGAATCCTGTCCCCGCCATTTGGGGTGGTTGCATATTATCGCAACTACTCGCCAACCCCGGCAAAACGGGGGTTTTTTCATGCGCGACCAGTTCGGTCTGCGAGTCTCTGCGCTCCGTCGCGTGCACTGACTGCGCCGCTTTTGCCGTGCCCCTCGTCCGATGCCTTTGCCGAGTTGCACGCGAAGCTACCGGCCGAACAGGACGAAGGGGCCGACCCAGAAGACGCGGACGAGTATCGGGTCAAAAACGTCTTCTGGTTTCCGCGGGAGGCACGTTGGGGGTTTTTGCAGAACAAGGCGAAGCAGCCGAGCATCGGCAAGCTTGTCGATCAGGCGATGGACGCCATCGAACGGGACAACCCGAGCCTCAAGGGCGTGTTACCCAAGCAGCACGCCCGGCGGATCAGAGAGTTACGGCCACGTTCTGGCGAACGTAGCTACAAACCCATGAGTGATCCGGGCAGGCCCATGAAGTACGCCTGCTCCACATTGCACCAAAAATGGGCAAAAAAAGACAATCTCCCATATCCCCTGCATTACCCTGCTTGCCCGGGTGCAAATAACCGAGCTTGCATGAACTGGGTGTTCCGTGGATGATAGGCCTGCCCGCAACGAGGAAGCTCGCGGGGACGACCCAGACCAATCCGTCTATGCAAGGAGGCGACGCAGTGCGATTATCCATAGTTTCGTTGGCGATGATGGGGGCCGTTGCGGCCATGGCGTTTCTATCAGGCTGCGAAGGTGACGCCCAGGACGCCGCATCGCCGACGGCAGCCGTCGGTGGGCCGGAGCAGACCGCCGACTCGACCGCGTACCCTGACACTCCGACGGGCGAACAATCCAGTACGGGGCAACCGAATACGGACCACTTGCATCCGGTCGTGGTCCTTGAAACGTCCGCCGGCAGCATCAAGCTGGAACTTGACGCGGAAAAGGCGCCGCAGACGGTCGACAACTTCCTCCACTACGTCGACAACGGACACTATGACCAGACGATTTTCCACCAGGTCACACAAGAAGCTCCCAAGTTGATCATCGGCGGTGCATATACGTCCGATCTGACCGAGAAGGAGACCAGGGCGCCCATCTACAATGAAGCCCACCGCGGACTGAAAAACGATCGCGGCACGATTGCCATGGCCCGTCAACCCGACGCCGAAGACAGCGCTACGTGCCACTTCTTTCTCAACGCCACCGACAACCAGATCCTCGACCACCAAGATCGAACAGCGGAAGGGTACGGATACTGTGCGTTCGGAAAAGTGATCGAAGGGATGGACGTAGTCGACAAGATCGGCGCCGTCGAAGTGCGCGACACGGATCAGTTCTCGGGCATTCCAGTCAAAACGGTCATGATCGAATCGGCGCGTCGCGTTCGATAGGGGCCAACTCTCACCCCAATCACGACCCCAACGCCGGCCGCGTTTTGCGCGTCACGGACGTGGATTCATGCAAACTGTGCCCGAATTGATTTTCTAATCAAAAAAAATTCCCCAGCTTCGCAGGTCGGTTTTTGCGGCGGCGATACTCTACCGCTTTTGGGGAATATCCTTGAACGCCGACGGAAACAACGCCGAAAGAAACGAACACGGCTTGAAGTATAACTGCTTGCCGTGCTGGCAGTTGTGCCAAGTGGCGAAACGCGGCCAAGGCCCAAATCCCGGTTGAAGCTTTGCGAAACGACATGCGATCCAAACGGGCAGCGACCCCGTAGAGTCGGCTGTATATGCCGTAGCATCCGCAGCTTACCCTCGCTCCCCAGCCTCTTCGTCTTCGCGTATCGCCATCGAATACACGACGACTGCGGTTGACAATCGCAGAGCCCAAGTTAGGATTGAGTTCAGCAACGGATGGTGCATTGGGGCACAGGAGGTACCGTCATGTCTAGTTCCACTTACTTCGTTCAAAGCTGTCCGACCTGCGGTCGTCGCGTGCAAATACGCGTCGAGTATCTCGGGCGGGCGGTGGTCTGCGAACACTGCCACGGGCGGTTCGACGCTTCCGACTCGAGCAGCATTCGAATCGATCCGGCAGAAGAAGGCAACGTGCTGTTGCAACGTGCCGAGGAGTTGCTGGAATCCGTCGCCGGGCGCAAGACCCCCGACCCACGCACGCCCAATCCGCGATAATACTGTCTGTAGAAGGCGACTCCCGTCGCCGATTCTCGATGCCCTTGCTTTGGTCGGCTTTGGTCGGCGACTACAAGGGGACGAAGTCTAGCTCAAGAGCCTGCCAGCTTAGTTAGATCCTGAAAGAATTCCGGGTAGGTTTTCGCCGTGCAGCTCGGATCGCGGATCACCACGCCGGGCGTTTGCAATCCGACCAGGGCCAGACTCATGGCCATGCGGTGGTCGTCGTACGTGTCGATTTCGGCCGCATGAAGGGTCGCCGGCGTGATGCGCATCCCGTCGGGGAACTCTTCCACTTCGGCCCCCAACTTACGCAGTTCGGTGACCAGCGCACTGATCCGGTCGGTCTCCTTGTGGCGAATATGGGGCACGCCGGTCACTCGCGTCGATCCCTCGGCAAACAGCGCGACGGCCGCCAGGGTTTGCACCGTGTCGCTGATCGGGTTCATGTCGACTTCGATCCCCCGCAGAGCTTTGCCCGTCACGGTGATCGAATCGGCGTCGTAACGGACTTCGCAGCCCATCTTCCGAAGACACTCGCAAAATGCCACGTCGCCCTGCAAGCTGCTTTCCGAAAGCCCTTCGACGGTCACCTCTCCGCCGGTGATCGCCGCGGCGGCAAAGAAGTAGCTGGCGGCCGAGGCGTCCGGCTCGATCGAGTAGTCGGTCGGGCGATAGGCTTGCCGTCCTTCGGTACGATACCGTTGCAAGGCTTCATGTTCCACCTCGACCCCAAAGGCCCCCATCACGGCCAGCGTCATGTCGATGTAGGGCTTGGAAACAAGTTCCCCTTTGACAGTCAATTGGACGGGGCCTTGCGCACAAGGGATCGTCATCAGCAGTCCGCTGAGGTACTGACTCGATATATTGCCGGCAATCGAGGCCCGCCCGCAGCGCAAACCGTGTGCTTTTACCACCACCGGCGGGCAAGCGCCGGGCGATTCACAGAACACCACGGTCCCAAGCTGCCGCAAGGCGGCGGCCAAGTCGCCGATCGGTCGCTCGCGCATTCGCTTGGTCCCGTCGAGTCGATACGTGCCGTGGCCCAAGGCGACCATGGCCGTAAGGAACCGCACGGTCGTGCCGCTGTTGGCTACGAACAGATGGGCTTCGGCGGCCGGGATTCGCCCGCCGCATCCGACCACGTGCAGAGTCCTTGTCTGCGGATCGGCCGTGACTTCGATCCCCAGCCGGCCGAGCGAGTCGGTCATCACGCGCGTGTCGTCGCTGTCCAACGCGCCGCGGAGCGTCGACTCGCCGTCGGCCAAGGCGGCGCAGACTAGCGCCCGATTGGTGATGCTCTTCGAGCCGGGCGGGCGGATCGAGCCGTGGATGGGGCCGGTCGGTTGGATTTTGATGGTTTCGGTCACGTTTTGTGGTTCCTTGCAAAGCCGCAAGCGGTAAGGGGATCAGTCGGAGGCGAGTTTCCACAAGTGGCGTTGGCTTCGCAAGTACATGGCCCCGTCGGCCACGGCCGGTGAGGCGAGCGTCTCCGGGTCGATCTGGCCGGTCGAGACAATGCGACCTTTCTCACCCAGTTCGACGATCTGAATCAACCCCTCGTGGTTCACGCAGTACAAATGCCCGCCGGCCAACAGGGGCGTACCCCATTGCGGGCCTTTCAGTCGCAATTGCCAAAGCACCTTGCCGTCGGCCGCATCGCCACATACCAGGATGCCCGGGGGTTTGATGGTATAGACCCGACCGTCGTGAACCACCGGCGAGGCGTTTTCCGATCGCAATCGCGGCTCGCGCCACAGCAACTCGACTTGACGCCGGGTCGGATCGTATTGCAAGGCGTGCAAGCCCTCGGCCGGCAGATAAGCTTTTCCGTCCCAGGTCGTGACCGACGCGGTCGTATGGCACGAGGCTTCGTAGGCCCAAAGCTTTTCACCCCGCTGCGGGTCCCAGCCGCTGAGTTCTTTGCGGTCTTGCAGCAGCAGGATATCTTGCTCGGGCGTTTCTCCCCGCAACACGGTCGGCGAAGCCCATAGGGCGTCTCGTTCGCGCTCGATCCGCCACCGCGTTTGGCCGGTTACCGTGTCCAGGGCCGTCACGAACGACTCGCCCTGGTTCTGCAATTGCACGATCACCGACCGGCCGATCACCACCGGCGAGGAGCCCATGCCCACGTCGTTCCGCGTAGTTGGATTCTCGAAGGTCAGGCCGCGCAGCCACTGGAGATTCCCGTCCAGATCGAAGCAGGCCAAATCGTTCGACGAATAGAAAGCGAAGACACGTTGCCCGTCGCTGGCCGGCGTGGGGGCCGCCACCGCGCCGAATGGATGGATCGAGGTTCGGCCGGTTGCCCAAAGCTGTCGAGTCCAGCGGAGTTTGCCCGAGCCGGCGTCGAAGCAGAGCAAGTGCAACCGATCGCGGCGAATGTCGCTCGAACAGGTCACCAGCACCCGGCCATCCACCACAATCGGGCTCGACGCGCCGCGGCCCGGCAAGGGGACTTTCCAGGCGACGTGCTTCTGCAGATCCAACTGCACCGGCAGGTTTTCCCCGTCGGCGACGCTTCGGTTGTCCGGGCCGCGAAACTGCGTCCAATCGGCCCCGCCGAAGCAGACTGCCAGTGACAGTGCAAGTATAGTCGTCAGTTCTATTCGCATGTTTCCCTCGGGTGCTCAGTTTCTATCGGTGGACAAAACGGGCGTGCCGTCCTTGCGACAGACACGCAACTGGAAGGCCCAGTGCTTGGCCCAATCTTGCGTCTGTTCGTTTTGGCAGATCTTCAGGAGGATCGTGTTTCGCCCGGGCCGTAAGGTGGCGCGACGGATGTACTGGTCCAACGCCGAGCCGCCATGGTAGACGTTGTGTTGATCGATCAGTTCGCCGTTGAGCCAAAGCTTCACCGCGCTGAACGACGTGGTCCGAAATTCGACGTCTTGCTGTTCGTCGCAGACAAACGCGGCCATCGCGTATGCCAGCACGCCCTTCTCTTCGACCAAAAGCTTGTTCAGATCGACCAGCCCGTACGCGTGCTTTGTGGTGTGACCGATCCAGCCGACCTTGCCATGTTTGCCGTCATAGTTGGCGGCCAAGTCGATTTGCTTCTCCGGCGGGTGTTGGGCATCAAACCCTTTTTCGCCCGTATTGTCGAACGGTCCGCTCACGTTCCACTGCACGAGGAATCCCATCTGGCGTGCCAGATCGACTTTGTGACCCGCCTTATCGAGCCGCCCGGCCAGTAACTGGATTTGATCGACATCGGAGGCCGCATCCAGTGCCCGACGGTAGATTGCAACACCCTGCCCGACATCGGCCGAACTTTCAGCCTGATGAATCAATCGGTCGACCGCGTCGCGACGCAGGTCCTTGCCCGGGTCGTCGAGCATCTTCGGCAGCAGACGTTCGGGGGCCGAGGCATCGACGCGAACGAGCCACTCGTATGCCAGACGTCGCCCGCGCGGATTGTGGCTTCGATCCATAACGAAGCGTTCCAGTTCGGCCGCCGGCAGCGAATCAGCCCGTTGGGCGATTGCATCGACGGCCGTGCGGATCCAATTGGCCCCCAATGGGCCGGCGTCGTCCAGCGCCGCCAGGATGGTCGGCAGCGATTGGACATCCGCCGCGGACACTTTTCGCCAGGCTGCGGCAAGTTGAATGGAATCGCTCGCACCGGGCTTCGCCTGCTGCAACGTTCGCAGCAGCCCGGGCAATCGGTCGTCTGCGGCGGCGGCCGAAACAAGTAGTAAACTTACAACCAGCACGCGTGTCAAAAGAGTTCGCATGGTGTATACCGGGGCAAATTGATTATTGTCACTGTGGGCCACCATTATAATCCCCCAGCCACCAATCATGCAACCGTGCCTTCCAGCCGCTTGCGGCTTTGCAATGCCCCCCCTATAATCGCACAATCTACCGTTCATCCCCTGGAACAACCCATGTTCGACACACTCACTGCGTCCAGCTACGACCTGCTGATGCCGCGAAAGATCGTCTTCGGCTGGGGTCGCCGCCAAGAGGTCGGCACGCTGGGCAAGACGCTCGGTCGTCGGGCGATGATCATCTGCGGCTCCCGCACACTTCGCAGCCAGGGCATCGAAGACGAGCTTGGCGAGCGGCTCAAAGCCGAAGGCGTGGAGCCCTGCTCGATGAGCCCGTTGTCGAACGAGCCGGAAGTCGACGACGTGGACCGCGTGGCCGAGCAACTACGGCAACTCGATGCCTCGAAGGGTGATTTCCTGTTGGCGATCGGCGGCGGCGCGGCCATCGATCTGGCCAAGGCGGCCGCCGCCATGGCGACCCATCGCGAAAGCCCGACCGCGACGGACTATCTCGAAGGAGTTCGCCGCGGACCGAAACTGGTCCCTCCCCCGCTGCCCGTGCTGGCCATGCCGACCACAGCCGGGGCCGGCGCCGAGGCGACCAAGAACGCCGTGATCTCGTCCTACGATCCGCCGTTCAAGAAAAGCCTTCGCGACGACCGGATGGTTCCGCGGATCGCGCTGATCGATCCGGAACTCTGCGTGAGCGTTCCGCCGCGGATCACAGCCGCCAGCGGGATGGACGCGATTACGCAACTGATCGAAAGCTTCATCTCCCGAAAAGCCCGGCCGATCCCCCGAGCCTTGGCCGTGCAAGGGTTGCAACTGGCGATTCCCGCGATCGCCGAGGCTGTGGAGGACGGCACGTCGCGCTCGGCGCGGGAGCGGATGTCGCACGCTGCCCTGCTCTCGGGCATCTCGCTAGCCAATGCCGGCTTGGGGTTCGCCCACGGCGTGGCCCCGGCGCTCGGCACGCTTTGCCACGTGCCACATGGGGCCGCGTGTGCCTTGATGCTGCCGGTCGCGCTGCGAGTCAATCGGGAAGTCAGCCAGAGGGAGTTGGCCTACCTGGCCCGATCGGTCTTCGGATGCGACGTCTGCGAGTCGGACGAAGGGGCCGTTGATCTGTTCATTGAGCGGATCGAAGCGCTTTGCGATCGGGTGGGCACCCCGCGGCGGTTATCCGACGTCGGCGTAACGGCCCAGCACATACCCGGCCTGGTAAAAAGCTCGCGCGGGACCAGCATGAGCGCCAATCCTCGCGACGTCTCGGACCAGCATCTGACGGAACTCCTGGAGGCACTGCTGTGATCCTTTCGGCCGGCCCTGTACATGCGATACAGAACGCCTTATACTCGATGGCGGACGCCACGGCGTTGAACTCGAACGGGTAGATAGCAGATGATCGAAATTCCCCCGAAATTCAAACGGCTTCTCGACAGTAGCACACTGAACGGTCCTGTCGGCTCTTTCGTCACTTGCGTGACGCAGATTCTCAAGAGCAGCACAATGCCGTTCTTCCCCAACTACACCGACCATAGCGATGAGCACGTCGCCAAAGTGCTCAAGTCGCAGCAGGATTTGATTCCTCAGGAGGTATGGGAAACGAACGACCAGACCAAGCTAATTCGCGACGCCGATGTGGCGGTGATCGTGGGGGCCACGTTGTTGCACGATCTGGCGATGTATCTCCACGAAGACGGTTTCCTGGCCCTGGTCGGCGGCGAGACCGAGCACCGGCCGGTTCCTTGGTTCGACGAGCCGCACGGAGAACACCCGGGAGATCTCCCTTGGCCCCAGTTATGGGAGCGGTTTGTCGCCGAAGCGATGCGATTCAGTGACCGCGATCTGGTCGACATCGTCGGGCCGCCAGACGACGGCGCCCGACCTCGCTGGAAGGTTCGCGAGCTTCCCACGGACATCGGAGCCTGGGTGACGAACGACCGCTTGGTTATCGGCGAATTCATCCGCCGCCATCATACGCGGCTTGCCCACGAGATCGCGTTGGCCGGGTTTCCGGGGCTGAAAAGGAAAACGGGGGCCGCTCCGTTTCCCGCGATTTGCGATCTGCCGGCACCCTATAACGACCTGGCCGATCTGGTGGGGCTGGTCGCGCGGTCCCATGGCATGGCGTTGCGAACCTGCACGGAATACCTCAGCGAGAAACACCCCGGCAAATTCCGCATCTTGGGTACGGCCGTGGTCTATCCCATGGCCCTGCTGCGGGTCGCCGATTATCTGCAACTCGACGCCGATCGCGCACCGCCCGTGTTGTTGCAACTGCGAAACCCGCAAAGTCCCAAGTCGCTGGAAGAATGGGACAAACACGCCGTGGTGATGGATATTGACCCTGAAATAGATGATCCTTACGCGGTTCAGATTGACGTAAAACCGACCCACGGATTGCACATGCATCTGCAACTGAAGGAACTGCTCAAGGGGTTGCAGTACGAGATGGACGTCTCCACGGCCGTCCTGGCGGAAGTCTATGGCCTCGCCACGCGATACGATCTCGACCGCCTGCAGTTGGCCAAGCGGCGGGTCCGCTCGAATATCGACGATCCGTCACTTTGGGAGAAGCTCGACTACGCGCCTGTCCGAGCCGGGTTCGAGGCCGACCCGCACTCGCTCACCCTGCTGGTCGAGCCCCCATACTGCAATAACCCGCCCAGCGTCATCCGAGAAGTGATTCAGAACGGGGTGGACGCCGTGCGGGAGTACGGTTGGTTTTGGGAGAAGCACCCCGAGGAGACGCGCGACCTTCGCTTTCCCGAGCAGGATGCCGACGTGCTGATTCAGTTCGACGAACTCGACGACGGGCGGTGGCGATTGCGCGTGAGCGACAAGGGCATCGGCATGCAGGAGGCCACGATCCGCAAATACTTCCTCCGCGCAGGCGCCAGTTTCCGCACCGACCCCGGCTGGACCGGCGAGTTTACCGACGAGCACCGCAAGCCGGAAGTGCTTCGTTCGGGTCGGTTCGGCGTGGGCGTGTTCGCCGCCTTCCTGCTGGGAGAGCAGATCACCGTGTGTACCCGCTACGTAACCGACACGACCGGCTACCGGTTCGAGGCCGCCAAAGATGCCCAACTGATCGAACTCGAGAAGAAAGCCACTCTCCCGGTCGGCACAACCGTCGAGATAGATCTCACCAAGGAAACTATGATCCAGCTTGGTGCTGAGAGGGACTCTGAGTTAGGAGAGTTTACACTTGACTCCAGGTTTGGGACACGCTTCGATTGGTACACTCTGAAGTGGCCGAACGTCGTTCGGCGGGTGAAGACCCAGCAAGATGAAGTGAGGATGCTTCCACAGGAGTTTGAGCTTCCATCGCCGACCGAGCAGGACCTCCCGCCGCACTGGCATCGCTTCAAGCCGGACGGCTATGAGG
>CAYYOX010000018.1:23100-26065 GCA_964473065.1 uncultured Planctomycetaceae bacterium
TCTTGCTGACAGAGCAGCTCGCCGTATGCACCCGCTACGTCACCGGCCAGACCGGCTACCGGTTCGAGGCCGCCAAAGATGCCCAACTGATCGAACTCAAGAAGGATGCCACCCTCCCGGTCGGCACAACCGTCGAGATAGAACTCACCGGAGAAACCATGCTCCGCCTTGGGGCTCTGCGGGAGTCTGAGCCAGAAGTGTTTACACCCGGGAAAACGTTCGATTGGTACATTCTGAAGCGGCCGAGCGTCGTTCGGCGGGTAAAAACCAAGCAAGATGAAGTCAGGATGCTTCCACAGGAGTGTGAGCTTCCATCGCCAACTGAGCAGGACCTCTCGCCACACTGGCATCGCTTCAAGCCGGACGGCTATGAGACCGTACTGTGGACCTATCGCCGTGGCAATTGCCCGGCGCTCGTTTGCAATGGGATCAAAATTGCGGAAGTGGCGAGGTACGAACTTAACGACCACAGACCATCGTGGTGCAACAAAGAGCATGCAGCACCATTTGCGGTTCCTCCTTTACTGGTATTCGACCGGGAGGCCAATCTGCCGCTGACGGTTACGCGCGGGAATCTCCTGCAAGGAACCGTCCCGTTCGATGCCGAACTCCTTGGACACGTGATCGACGATTTCATCGCCTTTTCGCTCGTCGCTGCACCTGAACAACCCTCGTGGAGCTTGCCACGTGACTCAACGGCCTATTTCCGCTGTTATTCGCTGCATAAAGGTACGCACGTAGGAGAACATGGAAGACCGCTGCCGGACAAGTTCGTGCGTCGGCTTGGGTGGTTTTGCACTTCCGCAGGAACCGGTCCGAGCGAACAGTGGCTGGTCTCACTTTGCCCGGAATCCACCGTCTGCGTGCATGGAACCCTGGCACGCCAGCCCACACAATGGTCGCCCAGCGGCCGTGTTCCGGCCGACGTCTTGAGTTCCACTCTCCACCTTCTTGTCACAAAGTACGCTGCGATGGGATGGGAATATGAGTACGACAGAGCCATCCGGTTTCTATTGCAGTTAGCAGAAGGTGATGCAGAAGGTGAATGGGGGCCTGCGCAAGCTGGTCGCCTCGTCCTGCTGTACGCTGGCGATCACCTTGGGGACATCGCTGAGAAGTACACTGTGCATCATCGGCAAACGGCTCAAGGTGAGCTGCACGAGATCACGCTCGGCCAGACCGACGGGATACTCGACCTGAACGCGTTGATGCAAAGCTGTTCCGAGGAGATTGACTGGGAACAAGACGATATTCCGTTCCTGATGGAACTGACCCTCCCCAAGCGGGAGCCGTTGCGGCCGAGCTGTCTTTTTGCCGAGAAATGGAACAAGTATATCGGCCCGACGCTTATCCCGTTCGATCGGGACGCACGCCGCGCGTTGATCGACAGAGTGAAACAGATCCCGCAGATGCGCCACCATATCGAAGCCTGGGAGCGAATGCTTGCCGAGGACAAGGAAACGGAGGGGCCGTTTTTTCGCGGATAGCGTTGAGAACGAGCGGTTGTAGCGGCACAAGCCGAGGGGTTGCAACCCCTCGGCTTAGGATGGAGTGAGCCTACTGCTCCTTAATCTCCAGATACTCGATCAGCGCTTCGTCTTGCAGGAAATAGGCGATTCGGATTCCACCGCCGACGTCTAGCGGTCCGACGGCCAGTTCCTTGCCGGTGATTTCGGCGTCTAGGTCGTCGACCTGGAACGCGATATGCGGCATCTTGGCGACCGGCTTGTCGGCCAGGGGGCTGTCCTCCTTGAAGCGGACCCACTCGACGCGGTTCGGGTCGTCGTCGGGATTGGTGCCCCAAACCTTCAACGAGTCGAAGTACGTCTCGCCCGGCTTTTCGGTGTCGGTGACGAGTCCTATGTGGTGGAATTTCTTCATCGTGCAAATCCTTTCAAGTTTTGTAGGGTGGGTCGAGGCACGAAGACCCACGCGGAATCGGTATGCAGTAGGCAGTAGGTAGTTGTTGCAAAGCCGCAAGCGGCAAGGTTTAAGCGGTTACTCGATGCCCAGTCGCTCTTTTCGTCGTCGGCCCAGGGCGTCGGCGGCGATCATGGCGTCGATGATGCTTTGGGTGGTTACCTCGAAGGGATGGTTCGCACACAGCGATCCCTCGCCAGCACACACCTCGCCGATCGGCTGCAAGCGCTCGGGTGTGACGTCTTCGAGGTTCAAATCGGCGAACGTGACCGGCAGCCCGATCGCGATCTCGAAATCGACGATGTCGTAGAGGTCCTCGGTGTCGATGTCGTCGTCCAGGCACAACTGGCTGATGATGCCGAAGCCGACCTTCTCGCCGTGCATCAGGTTCTTGCACTCGGGGAAGGACGGCAACACGTTGGCGATCATGTGGGCGGTGGCCAGTCCGCCGCTCTCGAAGCCTAATCCCGAAAGCAGCACGTTGGCCTCGATCACCTTCTCGACGGCCGGGGTGAGCACCTTGTTCTCGACGGCCCGTTTGGCTTCGATGCCGTGGTCCAGCAGGATGTCGAAGCAGAGTCGGGCCAGTGCCATGGCGGCCTGGGTCGAGACGCCGCCGCCGAGGTTGATCGCTCGGGTCTTGTAGGCCGCCTCCGCTTCGACCCACGTGGCCAAGGCGTCACCCATGCCGGCCACGAACGCGCGGACCGGCCCGCCGGCGATCACGCGGCTGTCGACCAGCACGATGTCGGGATTGAACGGCCAGCACTCGAAGCCGGTGCAATTGCCCTGCTCGTCGTACCAGACGGTGGCCGCACTGGTCGGCGAGTCGTTCGAGGCGATGGTCGGCACGGTGACCATCTTCAGTCCGACCTTGACCGCGGCCGCCTTGGCCGTATCGAGCGCCTTGCCGCCGCCGATGCCGATCGCGATGTCGGCCCCTTGCTCTTGGGCGATTTGGGCCACGCGATCGACTTCCTCACGGGTCGAGTCGCCTTGGAACTGCACGTCGATCACTTCCAAGCCGGCCGCTTCGAGACTTTTC
>CAYYOX010000019.1:0-12952 GCA_964473065.1 uncultured Planctomycetaceae bacterium
GTCTTCTTCCTCCTCTTGGATGATGATCCTCGGCGTAACGCCGCCGATGTTGAGCCCTCCTTTCTGGGGCACGATCCTCGACGTCATACGTGGCGGGATAGTCGGCCGACGCTTTGACGCTTCGATGCTCAGGCCCATTGGCACAACCTTCGTGGCGTGCAGCATCAGCAGCGACTGCGTCTCGCCATTGTCGTCTCTCCTCCTTAGCCCTCCCATCAACAACGTCTGACCAAGAACCAACTCCACGCTCGTATCCACCACGATGGTTTCCACTTTCGGAATCTGCAACGTGACGGGCTCTTCGGATGCGGAGCTGGAGATCGTCGTGGTTTCAACACCGCGGATCTTCGATCGCGTCAGTCGCAAGACGAGCTGCAGCCTATTCTGGTCTATTAGCTGCGGGTTCACGTGCATCTTCACACCGTCCATAACGACCCGAGTTTGCGGCTTGCCGTCTTTCATGCCCACGAGGAACGGGTCTTCCGTGCCGATGACTATGGAGGCCGGACGACCATTGAATGTGACGATCCTTGGTTCCGCCAACACCTTCAAACGGCGGTCCTTTTGCAACCGAGCCAGGACTTCGGCCGCACGCTTTTGGTCCAAGACATTGAACGTCTTGGAACTGTTCCCCGTCAGGATCGTCCCGTCCGCTTCGACCGCGTCGATCGATTCCGACGGGCCCTCAATGATCGTGGCATGGATCATGATCTGACTCAAACCGCCGCGCCGAATCGTCTCCAAGACGGCGGCTACTCGACTGTGGCTGACCTCCGTGCAATGTGCCACCAAATCCTCGCTGGACCACCTAATACGGGGCGCTTCTACGGGCAACTGGGACGTCAGGGTATTGCGAGCTTCCTTTCTAGTGACGCGAGCGTCGTTGCAGATCCTGGTGAGAATGTCATGCACGTAATACGTCCGATCACTGAACTGCGTCGGATCGATACTCGGACGAGCCACCGACGTTTCGGCGTCGGGCACTTCCTCCGGTTTCTCGTCGGCCGCGCCGACCATCGCCGCACCTGGTAACGTAACTGCCACGGCCAGCAGCATTACGGCCCAACACCACCAGGGACTACGACGGTGACTTCCTTGTCCAAGTCGCATGATTCGCTCCATTCTTATCGAGGTTACCTCCACCGGTCGAACGCCGGGAAAGGCGACGAATGCATTTGCGCGGATTATGGGTACATTCGTACTTGGGTCAATCCCGGTTTGGAGCGATCCGGTCCACACCTTGCATTTTTGCGGCAGACGGAGACAATTGGGGCTCCGGCGGCTTGAGCATCAAGTCACACAGGGTGGGCAGGATGCACCCGTAAGCGTGATTATGTTTCGTTACTGGTAGACAGGTTCAAGCCCACGGGTTGCAACCCGTGGGCTTCGTGCAATCGCTAACCCCCGGCCCCTAACCCCTTCCCATGTGGCACGATATTTACGGACATGACGACGTGGTCGAGCAGTTTCGCCGGGCACTCGCGCGCAATCGGATGGCTAGCAGCTTCTTGTTTGTTGGGCCGGCGGGGATTGGGAAGCGGACTTTCGCGCTGAAATTGGCTCAAGCGTTTCTCTGTTCGACTCGGCCGGCAACCGACTTGGACCCTTGCGGCGAGTGTCCGTCGTGTGTCCAGGTAACGGCCGGGACGCATCCCGACTTGCAACTTGTGGCCAAGCCTAAGGACAAGGCGTTTATTCCGTTGGAGTTGCTGATCGGCGACAAGGAGCACCGCGGCCGCGTGGGCTTGTGCCACGATATCTCGCTGAAGCCCTACATGGGCGGGCGGAAGATCGCGATCATCGACGACGCGGACCTCTTGAACGCGGAAGGGGCCAACAGCCTGCTGAAAACGCTCGAGGAACCGCCGCCCCGTTCGGTGTTGATTCTGATCGGCACCAGTCCGGCCAAGCAGTTGCCGACCATCCGCTCGCGATGCCAGTTGATCCGTTTCAGCTCGTTGCCGACCGATGCGGTGGCCGAGCTTTTGGTTTCGAAGCAACTGATCGACGATCCGTCCGAGGCCGGGCGGTTGGCCCAATACAGCGGCGGGAGCCTGCAACGGGCTCTGGAGCTGACCGATCCCGAGCTGTGGTCGTTCCGCAACAAGCTTCACGAGCGGCTGGCCGAAGCGGCCATTCAAAGCGTGCCGCTGGCCAAGGCCGTTTCATCGTTCGTCGACGAGGCGGGCAAGGAAGCGCCCGCCCGACGTGCTCGATTTAGGCAAGTGGTGGCCTTCGCGGTGGAGTTCTATCGGCAATTGCTACGCGCCCAGGCCGGCGCTGCGGCATCCGACGACGCCGAGCTCGACCGCGTGATCCAAAACGTCCTCTCGGCCCAACCGATCGACGAAGAGGCCACGGTCGCACGGCTTGAGCGTTGCCTGGAAGCCACCGAGCAGATCAATCGCAACGCCAACCAGACCACGCTAATCGAAACGTGGTTGGACGATCTGGCACGGGCGTAACCTACTTCGATCCCAACCAGCGGACCGTATTCTCGACGATCTTGACGATTTCCGGCTGCTTGAAGATCGGATAGGGTTCGTGGCCGGGCCGGAAATAGACGACGTGGCCCTTGCCCAGCTTCCAGATCATTGCGTTGCGGAACCATTCGCCCCGATCCCAACGCTCGTCGAAGACCACGGTGTCCGGCTTGGGCACGTGGAACGTCTCGCCGTAGACTTCCGTCAGCGGAATGTCGAACGTGGCCGGCACGCCTTGGGCGATCGGGTGGTCGGAGAGCAGCGTCTTGAAGTGGCTCGACTCGTTATCAACCCGATACACGGGGAAGCAACAGTTGGGCAGCTTCAGAGTGATTACCATGTGCCCGTCGTCTGCCCGTTCGTAGGTAGCCGACGGAGTTAACGGATCGTCGGCTTTCGGCGCGTGGTAGAGTTGCGAGGGGATCTCTTTCAGTTCGACGTTCTTGCGATCCTCGGCCGAGAGCTTGGCCAGGGCGTCGAGGCGAGACCGCTCGTACATCGCTTCGATGAACGGCGTGGACCAATGGGCCGAGTGCAATGTCAACAGCGAAAGCTGCCCGGCCTTGATCCGCCGAACGATCTCCTGCCCTTGCGCGGGCGAGATCTCTTTCTGCCGCACATGGCCCCACCAGACCAGCACGTCGCAATTGTCCAACACGTCGTTCGACAATCCCTTGTCGGGATCGTCCAGGCATTTCGACGTGACTGCCAATCCGGGCTTGGATTTCAAAGTGTCGGCCAACTCGTTGCCCAGGAAATTCTCGTAGGCCAGTTTCTGGGGCGGTTGCTGTTCGTCCCAGACCACCACGCGGATATCGTCCGCCAGCACGTGGCCACTCAAGCCGGCCAACAGGATCGCACCGCACAAACCAAGAGCCGCTCGTTGCCACATCGATCGCATCTGACTTCTCCTTAGGTTGCAAAGTGATTACCAGGCGCCATGGGCGGGTTTGGCCGCCTTTTCACGTCAGCACAGTATACCCCGCCGTGGAAAAAGGGGACAGGCACCGAGCCGGAGAGATTTACGGCGGGTTTAGCATCTGTTCGTGCTCGGAGCCAGTCCCCTTTTTCCACTCCACAAAACCGACCTTGCAGATCTCCTGGGTGGCAGCCCTTGACCGGGGTGAAAGAATACATTGGGTACAGTGTGCCAGTGGCATAGTGTTACTTGCCCCCCGGTTGCAAGGCGACGGCCGTTTTCGTCTAATGCGGCCAATTCATCCCAGCAAGGAGTCCAAACCATGAAAATGTATCTAGGCGGCAAATGGGTCGACAAGCCTGAAAAGGTGGAGGTCGTCAATCCCTACGACGGCTCGGTGATCGACACGGTGCCGAAGGCCGACGCCGACGATGTGGATCGGGCGATCGGTGCGGCCGTCGAGGGCGCCGCGATCATGCGAAATACGCCGGGCTACGATCGGTTCACCATCCTGCGACGGGCCGCCCAGCTCTTGCTCGAGCGGCAGGAAGACCTGGCCCGAACTATCAGCACCGAGGAAGGCAAGACCATCAGCGAAGGCCGCATTGAAGTCACTCGGGCCGTGCAGACGTTCGAGCTTTCGGCTGAAGAGGCGAAGCGGATCGGCGGCGAAGTTCTGCCGCTCAGCGGCGCGCCCGGCTGTGCGGACAAGTTCGGCTTCACGATTCGCATTCCTTGCGGCGTGGTGGCTGCCATTACGCCGTTTAACTTCCCCTTGAATCTAGTCTCCCATAAAGTGGCTCCCGCCTTGGCTGCCGGAAATGCCGTGGTGCTGAAACCGGCCAGCGACACGCCCCTTTCGGCGTTGAAACTGGTCGAGGTTCTGTTGGACGCCGGATTGCCGCCGCTGGGAATCACCTGCCTGACCGGGCCGGGTGGATCGATCGGCGACGCCATTTCGACCGACAAACGGATTCGCAAGATCAGCTTCACCGGCAGTCTCGCGGTCGGCGAACACATTTGCAAAATGGCCGGCAACAAACGGGTGACCATGGAACTCGGCGGCAACAGCCCCTTGATCGTGATGGACGACGCCGACCTGGACAAGGCCGCCACACTGGCCGCGGCGACCGGATACGCCAACGCCGGGCAGGTCTGCATCTCGGCCCAGCGGCTGCTGGTTACCGAGAAAGTGCACGATGACTTCCTCGATCTGGTGAAGGCCAAGGTCGACGCCATCAGCACGGGCGATCCGCTCGACGAGCAGACGACCATGGGCCCGATGATCCGCGAGTCGGACGCCGTGCGCGTTGCGGATTGGGCCAAGGAAGCCGTCGGCGACGGCGCCCGGATGGTCTGTGGCGGAGAGCGAGATCGGCAGTTGCTAGAACCGATCCTGCTGGCCGACGTGCAGCCCGAGATGCGCGTGGCCCAAGAGGAACTGTTCGGGCCGGCGGTGGCTGTGATGCGAGTGAGTAATATCGAAGAGGCTATTCGGCGAGCCAACGATACGTGTTACGGACTCAGCGCGGCCATCTTCACCGAGAGCCTCGATACGGCGATGCGTTTTGCACGCGGTGTGGACGCCGGCAGCTTGCACATCAACTGGGGTCCCGCCTGGCGAGCCGACCTGATGCCCTACGGCGGCCTGAAAGACAGCGGCACCGGCAAGGAAGGCCCCAAATATGCCATCGAAGAGATGACCGAAGTAAAAGCCGTCATCATGCACGGCGTGTAAGGAGTTGCTTAGCCACGGATGAAACACGGATAGGATTCTTTGGATATGTCGTGCTTGCCGGCTAACACCGCGTGGCCGCGGCGGCTAAACAGAATTCTTCATACTTCTTTATCCGCGTTTCCTCGGTTGTTCCCGGTTTTCCGTTTTTTCGTGATTGGTACAGTTTGAGACTTTCTTCGCCGGAGTCAAGGAAAAACCCCTCAGGCGGCCATCGCGGGGTCAAACAGATCCTCAAACGACCAGAGCCGATCGGTTACGCCAGCCATCATGGCGGCCGTCGGTCGCAGCCGCCTAGCTTTTCCACTTTGGTCGGAGTGCCGAGTCCGCCAGACGAAATTGTAGTACGCCAACAACATGCTACACGCGGCTTGCAGATTCTCCAGTTTCTTGCTGAAGCCAGGCGACAACCGGGTGAATCGCTTTAGTAGCGTTCGGATCGTCCAGTTGTGCCTTTCAACGTGCGACGTGCATATCGTCGAGATTTCGTCTTCTCGTATACCGAAGACGCCCTTCCGCTCGATCGCAGTCATTTCCGGCGGTGCGTAGCGGCCGGGCTGATCGGCATTGCGGTAGCCCTTCTTGATCGTGCCGAACTTGACGTAGGGACCGAAACCCAGATCCACGGCTTCCGGGTAGGCCGGGAAGTTATCGGCGCTGATCTGGCATACGGGCTCGAATCCGCCGGGCCGGTAGGCGTGTGCGTCACTCTCGTGGGGCTTGAGGCGATGCAGGCGGCCGGACAGGTCCGTCATAAAGCGGCGGGCGCTGTCTCCGGTTCGTTTGCCCACAAGGAAGGCCGGAACCAGCTTGGTTTCTTGGTCGAGTGCCGTCCATAAGTAGATATCGCCGATGTCGTGCCGAGTAGCCTTTTCCTCGACGGTCAACTTGCCCTGCTTCTTTTCGACGAACGTCCAAATTTCGTCAACCTCCAGGTGGTCCAGCGTGAGCCCCTGAAATTCACGATCCATCAGGCGCTGGCAGCCCTCGCCACACCGGACCAATAGCTTCATAATCGTTGTGCGATGCACGCCCGTCAGTCGGGAAGTCGACCGAAGCGTGTTGCCCTCGACGAGATGGTGAAGTACCGCAATCTGCTTTTCTCTGGGCAATACATTTGCCATGGAACCAGCCTTTGCTTTTGCGGCTGATTCGCGATAGAATACGGGTAGCTCTGGTGTATTCGGGCGAATAGCCTGGGTTCACGGCCCGGAATCGGTTGCAGCCGGTTCCGGGTTTTTTGTGGGTATGTTCATTTCCTGACCTCTATTGTTATTGTAGCATTATTATTCCTACAGTCAAGGGGTGTTTTGGGCGGGTTTCAAGATTATTGGGGTTGACTTATGGGAATAATTATCCTACACTTACCGCATGGCTCGACCACCCAAGAAACCTGACCAGCGAATGGACACCGATCTGCGAATCCCCGTAACGGTGGGGCAGAAAGAGGCGATCCAACAGGCCGCAGAGGCTGCACAGTCCGACATGGCCCCGTGGGCTCGCCAAATCCTTTTGGAAGCCGCAAAGCGGGAAATAGTAAAGACTAAGGCCAAGACGCAGAATAAACCGATACCATACTCTTGACCTAAGGTGTCTCGTTTGCTTATATTGGCGCGTAGAAAGACCGTGGCAGCGTTGCCGCGACTTTCATAATGGACCCGACCGGAATCGAACCGGTTGCCACAGGCTTATAAGGCGGAGGCACCACCTGGCGGGCCCGAAGGGTGTGAGGTAAATGGGGACGGAGGGACTCGAACCCTCATGTGCGATGCACGGTCGATTTAGAGTCGACTGCGTTTTCCAATTTCGCCACGTCCCCCATTTGCCTCAAAGCACACAGACCCCAAGCAGAGCTACACCTCTGCTTGGGGTCGTTTTTATTGTTTCATAGGCTCCGCCTTCTCCGTCAGTCCGTGGGCTCTCAGTTGTTCAATGCGCTTATTTTGGCGACTTCAATCGGAATTGCACCCTTCGCGTGCCTTTTGGGCCTTTTTCGCCCGCCCGCTTGACTAATTGATCCGAGCCGCTCTTGTAAAGCACTTGGCGGACAGCTTCTCGTTTCATCCCAGCGCCTTCACTAATCGCGAAGCTATCCGCCCACTCATTATTGTGTTCCTGGAAAAACTCGATTATTTTCTCGACCTGGGTTGGGCGGCGAGATTTACCCCGCTTCCGAACGGCAGGGAGGCCAGGCTGGACTCCCAGCGACTTGATAATCTCTTCAGCCAATTCCGGGTCATCAAGTGCATCACGAACAGCCTCGGCCTTCGCTAGCCGTGCCTCCAGGTCCGAGATGACCTTATTCCAGTGGGCTCGAATCGAGAGTTTTGGCATAATTACTGCCTTTCGTTGCGGGTGTACAAATCTTACTACTTCAAAGTATAGCAATCTCAATGTGTGTGTCAATAGGCAGAATACCACAACGCAAAGAATCGGGACGATATGGCACACAACCCATGTTTAACGCCGCGTATCGACCGTAAGGCCAATTACATCACACACCGCGGATGTTAAGTTAGACAAGATAGCACCCGGCAAGTTAGCTCGGGGTAGGCCCAGAAAAGACCACTTGTCAAGATGGGTAAGATTGCCAGCAACACTGGCTTAAGACAATACCCTGCAGCGCCAAGACGCGGGCCGCTCTCCGTTCTAGGGAGTAATGGCCTTTGGGGCGCCTTCAATTTCACTGCGGCTTTCTTGGGCAGTCGGCGTTTCTTCCTCCTTGCCTTCGACGCCGTCGAGGTGAAACTGGAAGTAGGGCGATCCATCGGGGCATAAGGGGAGTTGTCTTGCTGAATCACCCATCATCAGAAAGACATTGACGAAGCACTCATAGAAAAACCCCGCTACACCATGAGCGATCTTCTCATCCGATCTCGCCAGTTGGGCCAAATCGTCCATGTGCTTTTTGATCGCAACGGCATGAATTTTCACCTTGTCCACGGGCTTTAGGTGTCGCGGCATCGGTTGCGCTGTGAAGCCACAGTCTACGGCGTCAGCGTATGCCTGCAAGTTGCCTAAACGCACGTCAGCATCCTTGGCGTTTTCAAGCTTCGAGATCTTACCCTGAGTGCATCCAGATCCAATGCGATCCGCAATATCTTGCTGAGACAACCCCAGCGTCGCGCGCAGCGCAAGCAACTGTTTAATCACGCTTCTTTCCGCAATGTGCTGATCGAATTCTGTTTGAAATGCATCATCCGGTGCAATGTCTCGTAGCACGTCCGAGACGCTCGCATACTGCTGTTTATTCGCCATTGGTCTCTCCCTTCTGCGCACCAAGATTGTCAACGAAGTCAGTGGCGTATTTAATATCTGCTTTCTGCGACTTCTTGTCGCCGACAATAATCAGGTGGACGGTGTTTGTGGTGTTGTCTGGGAAGATATAAAGTCGGGTCTGTTTGACACCGGCTCCGGCTCCTTTCTGGTCTATTGCTTTAATCCCCTTAGGTTCATCGTGAACAAAGCCGAAGCAACTCACGTTTTGGACCGGGGCGCCACTACTCAATGCCTTAAGGACCGTGTCTAGGTTGTCATGCATCGCCTTCAGCTCTCGGCGATGCTTTTTAGGCCACCTTTTGACCCGTCTTTCGTATTCGACATCTCGCTCAAGATTCCACATTAGATTATACCATCATGGAATAACCGGCCAAGGACCGTCCGCGAAATCGTCGATTTTATTCCAAAATGGAATACGGGTCAACCCCAAAATGTCATACAACCAGCATGCAAAAACGTTACATACACCTCTCGCGCGGGGGCTGCTGTGGCTCGCACCCGCCAGCAACACTCTCTTGGGACACCACCCAAAAACTCCCGCTTTTCGCCATTTTCTCCTTGGCGCATTCCAAACTGTACCACTACCTGTTTTTCCACCGCGTTGACGAAGCGTCCACCGTCCTTTATATTGATGGACTACGCAACACGCACTCCACCCTTCTGGGGAGTGCGGCAACCAATCCGGCAGATAACGGAAGAGACATGGCAGATTCGAATCAGATCGAGCAGTTGGCGATTAACACTATCCGAACGCTTTCGATGGACGCAGTGCAGGCGGCCAATAGCGGGCATCCCGGCACGCCGATGGCCTTGGCCCCGGCCGCTTATATGCTGTTCAACGAGACGCTTCGCTACGATCCGGGTCAGCCCAACTGGCCCAATCGCGATCGGTTCGTTCTTTCCTGCGGCCATGCCTCGATGCTGTTGTATTCGATGCTGCATCTTTGCGGTGTGAAGCAGGCCGGCACGAACGGGAAACCGACCGACGAACCGGCCGTTTCGCTGGAGCAGATTCGCCAGTTTCGCCAACTGAACAGCCGCTGCCCGGGCCATCCCGAGCACGGCGAGACCTCGGGCGTGGAGACAACCACCGGGCCCTTGGGTCAAGGCGTGGCCAACAGCGTGGGCATGGCCATTGCGTCGCGATGGTTGGCCAGTCGCTTCAACCGGCCCGGGTTCGATTTGTTCGGCTTCAACGTCTATGCCATGTGCAGTGACGGCGATCTGATGGAAGGTCTCGGGGCCGAGGCCGCCTCGATTGCCGGTCACCTGAAGCTGTCGAACCTCTGCTGGGTTTACGACGACAACCGGATCACGATCGAAGGCAATACGTCGCTGGCCTTCAGCGAAGATGTCAAGCAGCGTTTCCTGGGCTACGGTTTTAGCGTGCTGGAGGTCGACGATATTAACGACCTGGACGCGTTGCGTGCGGCCGTCGAGACGTTCAAGAAGACGGACGACCGGCCGACGTTGATCATCGTTCGCACGGTCATCGCCTTCGGCGCCCCGAACGCGGCCGACACGGCCGGCGCGCATGGCGCTCCCTTGGGCGAAGAGGAGATCCGGCTGACCAAGGCGGCTTACGACTGGCCGCCGGAAGAGCAGTTCCTCGTGCCCGCCGACGTGGTCGCTCACTTCGGCCAAGGGATCGGCGTGCGAGGACCAAAACTTCGCAAAGATTGGGACGCGACGTTTGCCAAGTACCAAGAAAAGCACGCCGAGTTGGCCGGGCAACTCGACTGCATGTTCCGCGGCGAACTACCCGACGGGTGGGACGCCGACATCGAGACATTTCCCGCCGACGCCAAGGGCATGGCCAGCCGGGCGTCGTCCGGCAAGGTGTTGAACCAGATCGGCCGGCATATTCCTTGGCTGGCAGGCGGATCGGCCGACCTGGCGCCGTCGACTAAGTCGGTGTTGACCTTTGACGGGGCGGGCCACTTCCAGGCCGACAATTACGGCGGTCGAAACTTCCATTTCGGCGTCCGCGAGCACGCCATGGCTGCCATCTGTAACGGCATGGCGCTATCTGGACTGAGACCCTACGCGGCCACATTCTTCGTGTTCACCGATTACATGCGTCCCTCAATGCGGTTGGCCGCCTTGATGAAACTGCCGGTTCTGTACATCCTCACGCACGACTCGATCGGCGTGGGTGAAGACGGGCCCACGCATCAGCCGGTCGAGCATTTGGCCGCCTTGCGGGCGATTCCCAATCTGGTCGTCTTGCGTCCGGCCGATGCGAACGAGGTGGCCGAGGCGTATAAGGCCGCCATGCAATTGACCGATTCCCCGGTCGCGTTGGTCCTGACCCGACAAAACCTACCCACCGTCGACCGCGACAAGTTCGGCGCCGCTTCCGGCACGCAACGGGGCGGTTACATCCTGGCCGACGCGCCGGACGGCCAGCCCGAGCTGATCCTGATGGGCACCGGCAGCGAGGTCTCGCTCTGCGTGGAAGCCTACGAGAAGCTCTCAGCCGAAGGCGTCAAGGTTCGCGTGGTGAGCCTGCCCAGTTGGGAACTGTTCGACGCTCAGGACCAGGCTTATCGCGATTCGGTCTTGCCGCCGGAGGTGACCAAGCGGGTGGCGATCGAGGCGGGTATCGAACAGGGTTGGCATAAGTACGTCGGCACGGACGGTCGATTCGTCGGCATGACAGGCTTCGGGGCCTCCGCTCCCGCCGGCCTGCTCATGCAACATTTTGGCTTCACCGTCGAGAACCTCATCTGGGCGGCCAAGTCGCTGTAAATGAGATCCCATGATTGCGGGAGTTTTCTGTTTAGCCCCGGGCGGCCACGCCTCATTGTTCTACTGTCTTGGTTCAGCGTGAAATGGAAACGTCGATTGTCGGGTTAGGATCGTTGGGGTGTCGAAATTGTTTGGTAGTGCTTGGATTTTCCGCATTGGTGTTGTAAGCGAGGGAGGTGGGCGACGGGGACGCCGCCGCCCGGGCCTCGCTCACAACCCCTGGGTCGGCGCTCGGGTTGCGTCCCCGCAGAGCCCTATCCTCCGCCCAGGTCATTGTTCATCGTAGCGTGCTTCTTCCAATCACGCGACGGCGGCGAGCTGGCCAACGCATGGACCACACTCGGACCGGCAAACACCGCACTCAGCCCACACTTAGATTGTCATGGTTATCTGGGAAAAGTTGCTTGCTTTTTCAAGATATTCTTTTGGGGAGCCTTCGTCGATTGTTGTGTTCATCTCATCACGAAAACTCGTATCGAAACGCCCCGTCGTCACCCAAAGAGACTTTCACCGCCGAGATCGGCTGGTCGTCGGCCATGCGGGCGAGGAACTCGGCCGCTAGCTCCGGTAGTAGGGTGCGGGTGAGGATGTGGTCGACGTTGCGGGCTCCGCTCTCTACCTCGGTGCAGCGCGCGGCGATGCCGGCGAGGAGTTCCGGGTCGTAGTGGAACTCGGCCTTGTGGTTTTCCCACATGCGACGCTTGATGTGGCCAAGCTGTAGCTCGACGATCTTCTGCATCACGTCGTCGGAAAGCGGGAAATAGGGGACCAGCGTGACGCGTCCGAGAAAGGCCGGCTTGAACGTGTTGAGTAGTTCCGGGTGCAACGCCTCGGCCAGTCCGGCGGCGTCGGGGCAAGTCTCGCGATCGGCGCAGAGCTTCATGATCAGGTCGGTCCCGGCGTTGGACGTCATCAGCAGAACCGTGTTCTTGAAGTCGATGTCGCGGCCTTCGCCATCGCGCAGCGTACCCTTGTCGAATACCTGGTAGAAAACGTCTTGAATACCGGGATGGGCCTTCTCCATTTCGTCCAACAGCACCACGCTGTAGGGGCGCCGACGAACGGCTTCCGTAAGCACGCCGCCTTCCCCGTAGCCCACGTAACCGGGAGGCGAGCCCATCAACAACGAAACCTTGTGCTCCTCCTTGAATTCGGACATGTTGATAACGGTCATGTTCTGATCGCCGCCGTAGAGCAATTCGGCCAAGGTAATGGCCGTCTCGGTTTTGCCTACGCCGCTGGGGCCAACCAGCAGGAAGACGCCGATCGGCCGCCGCGGATCGGTCAGGTCGGCCCGCGAGGTGCGAATGCGCTGGGCGATCGCCTCCAAGGCGTGCGACTGGCCGATGATGCGTTCCTCCATCAACTCTTTCAACGACAGCACGGTCCGGATCTCGTCGGTCACCATGCGGCCGACCGGGATCCCGGTCCAGCCGGATACCACTTCGGCAATCGCTTGAGAGTCGACGCAGACCCGCATCAGGGGCGTCTCGCCTTGTAACTGCTGAAGTTGGGCAGAAAGTTCGTCGAGTTCTGTGCGGAGTCGATCCCGCGCTTCCGGCGAGAGTTCCTCGCAGGGCTCGGCCGCGGCCTGCGGCTGGTTCTCGGGCGCCTCGGACTCGCTCGGCGCAGCTTCGGGCGACGGGTCCCGGGGTGATGTTTTGGAGACGCCCTGCTCGAGCTGTTCACGGATCTGGCGGATCTTGCCGACCAGCTCCGCCTCTTCTTTCCACCGCTGCTCGAGTGATTCCAACTCGGCCTCGGCTTCAACTTTTGAGTTGGTCA
>CAYYOX010000019.1:12962-25352 GCA_964473065.1 uncultured Planctomycetaceae bacterium
GCCTTGATGGTCATGTCGTTCTCGAAGCCAGCGAACTTGCCCGTCTTCCAGTGCCCGATGGGCGCGACGATGGCCACCCCGGCGGTGTTGGGTTTGGCGGGAACGTACAGGTGGGACGTGCTCCACGTGCCGGGCATGGTCTCGAACAGCCACTTCTCCACGTGGTAGCCGTCGCGCCGTATCTTGCCGACCAGTTCCGCTTCTTCTTTCCACCGCTGCTCGAGTGATTCCAACTCGGCCTCGGCTTCGACTTTGGAGTTGGTCAACTCATCGAGCCGCTCCTGGTGGTCAGCGCCGGTCAGGTTCTCGCGGTTGAGGATGTCGATGGAAAGTGCCAGTTGGTCGATGCGGCGGCGACAGTCCTCCACGGCCGGTGGAGTCGCCGTATGGCCGATCGCTACACGCGCGCAGGAGGTGTCCAGCAGGCTGACGGCCTTGTCGGGGAGTTGCCGCCCGGAGATGTAACGATGCGAAAGCCGGACGGTGTCGACCACCGCTTCGTCGAGGATCCGCACGTTATGGTGGTCTTCGAGCGTCTGGACGAGCCCGCGTATCATTTGCACGCCCACTTCTTCAGTCGGTTCCTCGACCTTGACAACCTGGAATCGCCGGGCCAGGGCGGCGTCCTTTTCGAAGTACTTTTTGTATTCCGCCCAAGTCGTAGCGGCGATGGTCCGCAATTCACCGCGGGCGAGCGCGGGTTTGAGCATATTGGCCGCATCGCCTTGGCCCGCCTGACCACCGGCGCCGATCATGGTGTGGGCTTCGTCGATGAAGAGGATAATCGGCTGGGGCGACTTCTTAACCTCATCGATCACGGACTTGAGCCGGTTCTCGAACTCACCCTTGATCCCAGCCCCGGCCTGAAGGAGTCCCAAGTCGAGTGTGCGGATCAACACATTTTTAAGCGGGAGCGGCACGTCGCCGGCGGCGATGCGCAAGGCGAACCCTTCGACGACGGCCGTTTTCCCGACGCCCGCTTCGCCGGTCATGATCGGGTTGTTCTGGCGTCGGCGGGTAAGGATGTCGATGATTTGGCGGATTTCGGCGTCGCGTCCCAGCACCGGATCGATCTCCCCGGCAGCTGCCCGGGCCGTCAGATCGATGGTGAACTGATCCAGGGCGGGAGTCTTGGTCATCCGCCCGGGTTGTGCAGGGCGTCCGGCCTCGGCCGCCGCGGGGGCCACCGCTTCCGCCTGGGCCTCCGCCGTATCGCCGGCAACGTTGCTCAAGTCTTTCCGCAGGGATTCGGCAGAGATCTTCTCGAACTCTTCCGATGCGCGATAGGCGATCATTGCCAGGGTATCGTTCGACAGCAGGGCACAGAGCAGGTATCCCGATCGAATCGACGGGGCGCCGAATTCGATGGAGGCCTCCATCCAGGCCTCTTTGATCAGGCTGACCACGTGTGGCGAGAGTGCCGGGGAACGGGAGTTTCCGGTCTTGAGTTGATCAATCGATCCGGTCAGATCGCGGGTTAGGCGTGAAGGATCGATCTCGAAACGTCGCAACACGGCCGCGAGATCCGTGTCGGGCGCCTCGACAAGCTTCAGCAGCCAGTGCTCGATTTCTACGTTGTAGTTGGTACGCGAGAGACACAGCCCGGCTGCCCCCTCGAGCGATTGGCGGCAGGTGTCGTTGAGCTTGTCAACCAAAGACTTCAAACTGGTGTGGTTCATGGCAATCCTTCCATAGTGAAGACTGCATCAGTAACATCACGATCAAATTCAGCGGCCCGGATCCAGGTATTCCAACCCAGGCAAGCCGGCGGATCTCCCTCGACCTCTGGTCGGCGGACCTCCTCACCACCCAAGCGGCACCAGGGAACTTCGCTGGCCTTAAGTATCGGCTGGATGTCGAAATCGAACTCCGGTCCCACGTAGGAGCGGACCATCTGGCAGGTCGGTCGTAACGCGTCACCGTCGGGAAGAAATCGGCGGAACTGGTCATATCCCAGCGGCCCAAAACGTATGCGGAACTTGCTTTCTATGCCCCACACGCGCTGGCCGACGACGGTGTCGATCCCCAACTGTGCGTTGCCTCCTTGCAGCCGATCGCTGCCGGGAAGCGACGACTGGTCGTCTTCACCGAGATACAGCCATTGTCCCACAAACTGCTCGACTTTCACAGGGAGTTCGAAGTAATCGGCCAACATGAATTCCAAAGAAACGGCCGACCGGGGGAAATGGGCATAATATCCGCCGTAGAACAGGAAGGCCTCGTCATCGAATTCCAGACGCCCCCGCAACCCCTCCGTACCCAAACCCAGCAGACTGTACAAGCAACGCGTGAACAGGTCTTCATCATTTTTCCGCTCGCCGGACTTGGCACTCTCGTAAGCAATTGGGAAACGGTATTTTTCCCAGGCTCGATAGAACAGCGAGATCGTCCGGTGGTTGAAAAGGTCGAAGAAGTCGCGCAGGGCGAAATCCTTGTTGCGGATCCGCTCGATCAACAGCGTCGTGTAGTGCCGCGGTAGAACACCGTTGGGACCGGTAAGCCCCATGAAGGTCACGGTCATCTCCGGGGCGCCGGCGCCGTTATCCGCCGATTCCAAACTTGAAGCATCCTCGATTCCACTAATCGAGCCGGCCGGAAAACTGCTTGAAGGCAACGCTCGGAAACGAACGACCTCCCGGCCGGGTGGATAATCCTTTCCCACCGGGTATCGCGGCGGATCGCTGTCCGGGCGCGAGGGTGCCGTGGCCTCGCGCTCCAGCAGGCGGACTGCCTGGAAGAAGTCGAAGCGCTCGGCCTGGGAGCGTAATCGTTGGCTCACAGGAGCACTTTTTCGCCCGCCCTGGGAAGGCATCTGAGCAATTCTCCTTCACGTTTGTTGGTGGTTGCCACGAGTTTCGAGAACGAGTTGATCGAGCAATAGAGCCCCAGAAAATGATCCAATACGCTGGCGAACAGATAGATTCCACCTCCGGTGAAACAATCTTCGTCAAGGTGGACAGTAACTTCCATACCCCGGCAGAATCCTCCGCCGAGATCCCTTCCGGCCCGCCCCACCACTCGGCGACTGCGTACACTGAGAATGCCGTCGATCATCGACCGTGTCTCGGCGGAATCGGCGAAGTCGTAGAGCTTGAGGATTTCCCTCAAGGCGTCGGCGCCCTGCTCGTAATCTACCAGCGAGAGGTGGTTCAGCGACAGATGTGAAATCAACCGCCAGGTTGCCCCATGCTTCAGCGCCGGGCGAAGCGTCGGCGTCGGGCGTCCCGTCACGCACTCGATGCGAGACAACGGCCCGCCCTTGGAGAGGCGAAAGTTCGGTTGCCCCTCACCCATGGACATGCGGTGTGGAAGGTCTCGATTCAAGCAGGTGGTCTCTACGTGGAGGGTCCAATCGGCAGGCAACGAGGGATCGAATCCCAAGTCCACCAGGGACAAATACACTTCCGTCCCGTGATCGATTTGTCCTCCGGCCATGGTTGCCGGTCGGCGGCTGGCGTACCAGAACGTCTGCTGTGCGCGCCGATCCGAGGCGTGTTTGAATGAATAAAACGGCTGATACTCGACCTGCTCCTGCTGCGGCGAGGTGGCGGTCACCTGATCGATCGAATAGACCTCGCCGGCCAAAGGGCGTCGGGCGTCGGGGACCACGCGATACTCGGTTTCCGTGTGCGAAAGCGAGATCGGCTCGGCCCGACGGTGATAAAGATTCACGATCGGCGTGCAACCGAGTCGAAACATGTCGCCGGTTACGTTCTGTTCCAGATCCAAATTAGTCTGGTTCAGATAGAAATAAAGGTCCAGGGTGTTTCCCGCTTTATCCAATGCGCCGGAGTCCAGTCCGGCCAGATCGAAAAACAGAAACTTCTGCGGAAAAGCAAAGTACTCGGTAAGCAGTCGGTATCCCATGAACGCGCGGTTAGGATACGGGAGCATTCCCTGATCTCGCTCGAAGCCCACTGGTTTCAGACACTGCCGGTCGAGCAACACCGGCTGGCGATCGTCGGGTGAGTTGGCCAGTGCCACGCCCAGCAGGTTGTTGAAAATCAATTCATACAGCAGATACACATGAGGGGATTGCCCGCTGAGGAAGAACCGCAGCGATTTCATCTCCAATTGAGAAAAAGTCATCTCGCTCGATAAACATCGCAATTGCAGACGCAATACGGCCAGGGATCGGGGCGTATGGGAAGTAACCGGCGCAGAAAACGGGCGTGCGGTCAAATCGGCCGACATCAACTCTACGGGCCAGAGTGTGGTCTCGTAGCAGGACTGAAAACGGCACGGTTCACCCTCGATCGGATCGGTCTCGATCTCTGCGTGACGGGGAATATCGTATCCGGTGATCAACTCACCCTGGCCCCGGTCCAACACGAATTGCACCACGCCCATCGAGGGAATGGGAGCTTGATAGTGTGGATACAGAACTCCCAACAAGGCGTCGGAGATTTCCGGGAAGTCGTCTTCGAGCTTGTGCCGGGTGCGAGCGTTCAGATAGGCAAAGGCTTCGATCAGCCGTTCCACATGGGGATCTTCGGCCGCGTCCGGGCCCAGATGTAGTCGTCCGGCTATTTTCGGGTTGGCGGCGGCGAATTCGGCGCCCAGACGCCGAATGAAAGCCAGTTCCCGATTGTAGTATGTCAACAACTCGTCGCTCATCAGCTCGTTCCCCTGATCTCCACGTTACCTGTAACCGGTTGCAGCGTTGAATCGAACGCCAGCGGTTCCGGAGCCGGCTCGGCGTGAACCTGCGCCTCGATGCGAAATCGCAAGGTGCGATCCAGCGGCTCGATGTTTTCCAGCATGACTACCTTCACACTCTTGAAACGCGGCTCGAAGTGCCGGATGACCGTTTCCACTATCCGCGGAAACTCCTCGCGGGTTTGGCTAAAACCAAACGCGCCTCCGGTAATATCCGGAATCCCGTAGTTCACCAGCGAGAGCTCCAAGTCTTCCAGGTGTTCCGGCCAGGTCGTGGGACTCCAGCGGGTATTCAACAGGTTTTCCAGGTCACGGCGGATACTCTCCTTCAACCCGCGAAGCGTTTGGCCTCGCGCTGCGGGAACTTCCTGCGTGCTGCCCGGATGATCGTCCAAAAGTCGGTCGAGCAGGGACGGCGTCAGCGGTTGATCATTGGGGATTCTAGCCATCGTCGGCGCCTGCTGCCTCGGTAGTGAAGTTCAGTTCTTTAAGCTCCATAATGGGACAGTCCTGCTGGCCGAAGGCGAACATGCGTTGCCCGATTCCTCGGGTCGGCTCGTCCTGTGCGCCTCGCCAATCAGTCAGACGTCCCAGTCGAAACCGGTCATCGGACTCGCGGCAAGAACCGGCATAGAGCACCGGCAGGAAAACCTCGCCGTCGGGTCCGTCTTGGACTACCATGTGCGCCTCGCGCCAAAGCAGGTCTCTCGGCCTCGCGGGAGGGCGGAATTCGATCGTCTCGACGCGCTCCAGAGGTATCCAGTAGTATTTGCCGTTGCCGGTGAGGACCTCGAAAAAGGAGGCCGTCAAGTCGTCGATGTCGCGAACGTCGTCAAACGCCTGCCCGTTGCATACACCGGCCAGCTTGGGTCGCTGCCGCTGGGCCTCCTGAAGCAGTTCGTCGGCTTCTTGGAGGCGCCCTTCACGGAGTCGAATTGAGGCATCCAGGCAACAACGGATATGGTCGGGAGGTTGATCGAGGAACTCGGGTAGACGCCCTTCGTCGAAACATTGTTGACGGGCCTGTTCCGCCTGAATCAACTGGCGAAACAGCATGATCCCCACCATGGACTGCGGATCCTGATGTCCGATCGCATCCAGTTGCGAGTCCGCCCGCTCGAACTCGCCGGCAAAGCAGAGCAACTCGCAGAGGAACCCGCGCCGCGAGGTATCCGCGGGATGACTCTTGACGTCTTCGGTGGCGGCCGCAACTGCCTCCACCAAATTCCCCGCCTGGTAGTGTTCTTTTGCGTTCATGCTCGCGTGGTCCTTTTATGCTGGCGATTTCGGCAAATCGGGTTTATGGGTAGGGAGCGGGTATTCAGGCGGACTATCCGGGTGTCAATTCGGTAGTTACCTTAATCGCCGCGATCAGTTCCTCGAGTTCAAAGTGAGGCCACAAATGGGCCGTACAAATATAACTCCCCGGTTTGTCGGGACGTTCGCTAACTCGCACGCGGGCTTCGCGCAGTGGTCGCCTGGCTTTCACGGAGGCCGATGCCTCGGCGTCGGCTGTGACGTATTGTTGCAGCCACTGGTGGAGATAATCCTGACACTCGCTTGCCTCGGCGAAGGTTCCGACTTTATCGCGGACCGCCACTTTCAGGTAATGCGCAAACCGGGAAATACACAACATGTATTGCAACATGGCTGAGATGCGGGCGTTCATAGTGGCCGGCAGCTCGTCGTATTCCTTGGGCTTCTGGATCGACTGGTTGGCGTAGAACGCGGCGAACTCGGTATCGAAGCAATGGCACAGCGGAATGAACCCTTGCTCGCTGAGTTCTTGCTCTTGATAGTCCGTGATGATCACGTCCGTTGAGCACTTAGGAGCCACGCCGAGTTTGTCGGTCGAGAAAGAGTGCACGGGCAGGTCAGTAACCAACCCTCCGCCTTCCACATCGCGTTGAACTCCCCGAATATTCGCCAGCCAACCGCAATCGGCAAAGGCCCGAATCAACACCGCGCCAAACGCATACACTGCATTTCCCCAGAGGTACTTGCTGCAGTCCGGCCCGGCGACTTCCTCGCGAAAACAGAAGCGGTCGACTCGCGAGCCGTCGTCCGCGTAGGGCACGCGCATCAATACTCGTGGAAGCGTCAGGCCGACGAATCGCGAGTCCTCTTCCTCACGAAGGTTTCTCCAGGAGGTATAATCATCCTGTTGAAACGTCCTCGCCAAATCCAACGGCTGCTCGAAGCCGCCGAACTGATTCATGCCGAACATGGCCGGATGTGCTCCGGCAATAAACGGTGCAAAGGCCGCGGCTGCCACACTTGAAATGGCCTTCAGCATAGCCATGTCATCGATCGGGTGCTCCGTGCAAGGGCATGGCCAGATTTCGTAATCACCCAACAGCACGCCGAACGGCTCTCCGCCAGGCATACCAAACTCCTCGCTGTATACCTTGCGGAACATCTGGCTCTGGTCGAATTCGATGGCCCGATTGACGTCCCGAATGAGCTCTTTCCAAGTCACGCTCAGCACGCGGATCTTGACGTCTTCGGCTCCTTGGGCCTGCTCGGCCAGATACTGCAACCCGCGCCACGAAGCCTCCAGCTTCTGAAATCGGGGATGGTGAAGTATGGCGTTTACCTGGTCACTTAGCAGGCTATCCAACTGGGCAATGTCCCGCTCCAGCGTTCGGGCAATTTCTTGCCTGCCAAGAATGGTATCCGGCCGAGTCGTCCCACCCAGCCAATACGATAATGCCTTCGCCAACGAGGGTTCCTGAAGGAATCGGTCGAGCTGCGAGCCGGCTTCACGTCGCTGGGCTTCGGTCGCTTCCAGCAGCGCATCGAGCAGCCGGGGTAAGGTTTCCCTCCCGGCTGCGTCTTCCGCTCGCCCGTCTTCTTCGGCAAATTCCACGCTCATCTAACAGCGCAATCCCGTTCACAAACCAGCGCAGTGAATCGAAAAAGGCCCCCGGAAACCGATACCGCGGTTGCCGGGGGCATCTGACTATTGCGATAACTGCGGAATCCGAGCCACCATCCGCAAGGACGTGGTCAGTTCCTCCAATTGCAGCCACGGCTGCAACCAAGCCACCGCGTCGTAGGAACCCGGAGCACCAGGAACCTCGCGGACTTCGATTTTGGCCGCCCGTAACGGATATCGTGCCTTGACCTCTTGACTGGGGCTGGGATCGACCACCACGTAGTTGGCGATCCAGCGTTCCAGAAAAGCCTGACAGTCCTCACGCTCCATGAAGGAGCCGATCTTGTCCCGCCCGATAACCTTCAGGAAGTGGGCAAATCGCGAGGTGGCCATGATATACGGTAGGCGGGCCGAAATTTTCGCATTGGCCGTAGCCGCCGCCCGGTCGTACTCCTTCGGCTTCTGTGTGGTTTGGGCGCCAAAGAAGACGGAGTAATCCGTTTTCTTGTAATGACACAAAGGCAGGAACCCGAGTTTGCTCAGTTCGGCCTCGCGACGATCCGTAATGCCGATCTCCGTGGGGCACTTCACGTCGGGATCGCCGTCGTCGCTGGTGAAGATATGGGTGGGTAATCCTTCCACCATACCCCCGCCTTCTGCTCCCCGGATGGCCGTGCAAAAACCGTACTTGGCAAACGCGGCGGTCATTTGGACGCCCATCACGTAGGCCACGTTCATCCAGGCGTACTGATCGTGGGGGACCGCCTTGGGATTGCCCTTCTTGTCCAGTTCCACTTCTTCGAAGTCGAACTCTTCGACGGGCTTGGTATTCACGCCGTAGGGCAGGCGCGAGAGTACCCGCGGCATCCCCAACACGGCGAACCGCGAGTCTTCCGACTCGCGATACGATCTCCACTTGATATACTCATCCGACTCGAAGATTTTTTCCAAGTCACGTGGCTTGGAGAGTTCGGTGAAGCTTCCCAATCCCAGCAATTCCGGCGAAGCGGCACTGAGGAACGGGCAAAATGCCGCAGCGGCTACGTTGGACATCTTTCCCAACAAGTCGATGTCTTCGGGGTGGTTGGTAAACTCGTAGTCACCGATCAAAGCGCCGTACGGCTCGCCTCCCGGCATACCGAACTCGTTTTCGTAGAGTTTTTTGAACGTCTGGCTCTGGTCGAACTCAGCCGCTCGATCCAGGTCTTTGAACAAATCTCGCTTGGAAACGTTGAGCACCTTGAGCTTCAGTTGGGCGCTGGTTTCAGAATTCATCACCAGATGGTTTAGGCCACGCCAGGCGCCTTCCAGTTTCTGAAATTCCGGCGCGTGCATGATCGCCGCAAGTTGTTTGGATATCGTGGCGTCCAGGCCCTTGATACCCGCGGTGATCGTTTGCGTGACATCCTTGCTCCAGGTGATGGTCCCCTTGAGGGCTTCCTCAGTAATTGTTCTGAGCAGTTCCTGCGCGCGCGATTCTTCCGTGCGCTTGGTGGCCTTGATCGCTTGGTCCAGGAGGCTTCCTTCCTTGACCTCGACTTGTGGGGCCTGAGATTCCGCTTCTTTTCCAGTACTCATGAATCACTCCTCCTTTTCCGGGCCGCCGGATTGGTCAATGCCGAGATCGCTGGCAAGGTCTTTTAGTTGGTCGGTGTTTTCCAAGACCTGCTCCAGCACGTTTTCCAGGTCGTCGGAACGGTCTGCCTTGGTTAAGATGTCGCGTAGCTTGTCTCTGGTTTCCAGGAGCTTTCGTAAGGGTTCAACTTGTTTAGCGATATTGGCCGGCTCGAAATCATCCATCGAGTTGAACTTCAATTGTACCGCCATCTCGCTTCCGTCGCCCTTGAGCGTGTTCTCCGCCTTGAAGTTCAGCCCGGGCGTCATCCGCGCCATGACATCGCTGATATTATCCCGATCGATCTGGACAAACTTGCGTTCCTTCAGCGGTTTGAGCGGCTCGCTGGGGTCACCTGAGAAATCACCCAGCACTCCCACCACGAAAGGCAACTCCTTCTTAACCACGGCCCCTTCGGTCTCCACGTCATACGTGATGTGCACCCGAGGCGGGCGCACCCGCTTGAGTTTTTTTTGTGAGCTTTCCGCCATGAGTCTCTACCTCCAAACAATGTGGATTGTGAACAAATATCCCGTTAGCGTTCGTTGTCTGAATTCCCCGACCGGCCGCCAAAGGGCCGTGGGGGTTTCATTCGTTTTCCTCCGGCAGTTTGATTCCCACCATCTTAAACAATTGCTCGCGGACAGATTCGTCGGTAACCAATTCGGTCAGCAGGTCGGGCAAGGACATCCTTCCCCAGCGGACTGCTTGCTCCAAGGCATAAGAGACCGGCGAATGAGGTTCCGACCGCTTAAAGAAATCCGCCGCTCGCAACAAGGCCTGGAAAGCCTCTTCCCGCGTTCGCATCTGGTTAAGAATTCCGTTTCCGGCATCCTCGACCGAGATCATTTCGCCATCGCCGGCTTCCTCCAGTGCGGCAACCTCCAGCAAACGCACGTAGACTGTTCTAACGTCCTCCTCACAGCCTCGCAATGCGTTGCGGATATTCGAAGAAGGAGGGGCCAGCGGGTATCCGCTTTCGTCCTGCCCGCATTTCTCCTCAAGCAACTCACCGAGTTGCCTAAACTCATCCAAGCATGCGGAAATATCGTCCAACAGATTCTGCACCAACTGCGGTGACGCCTCCGCCTCCGCCGCGTCGAACATGGCTTTGGTAACCACGCCGGGCTGTGCGATCAGCCGTGCCCGCCGCTCCGGATCTTGTATCGCATCCAGTTCGATCGCCCGGCGATACTCCAAGACGTTAAACGGGTCCTGACTCTTCCCTTCGGTAATCGGCACTTGGTAGATCGGCGAAATCAGTACACCGTCTCTTTCTTCACCGTTGAGGCCCACCAGCGGAGCCACCCTCGCGATCACGCCTTCTTCATCCGGCAGCGGGTAGAGCTGATCCCAATAGCGATCGACCAACTCGCGAAGCAGGCGAAAGCCATCTCGCAAACCGGCATATCCGTGCTTCCGCACCAAGGCTTCGGTCAGTATGGCGGCCAACTCCAGGTCTTTGGACTGCTCGGCAATGACATTTGGGGCCAGCTTAAGAAGCGGCTTCCAATCGGGCGGATCGCCGCGTGGTACGTCTTGCTCGTCTTCGTCAGCGTATACGTGCCGCCGCTCAGCCTCGCGGGCCTTCTCGCGGGCCGCACGGATCTGCCGATAGACCGAGTCGTGGGCAAGATCGTTACGAAGATCTTCACCGGCCGGATTCTCTCCGGGAACCGGCGCGAGAAGTCGCTCGAAATCCAACACTTCAGGTGAGGCCATTGATTCTCTTTTCGGGCAGAAACACGCACATCACCGCACAAGCAGCCATAGGCCTTACACCAAAAACTTGCGGAAAAGCCCGGCCCCGACCCGCCGAAACACAAAGCCTCAGCGCGCGCCAAACACCGAACCACTGTCTAGGACATAATATCTAGGTTAACTTATCTGGTCTCCGCCCACAACCCCCCCGCAACCTTCCGGAGCCCTGCCGACAGACTTCAGCATGCCCAGTCCTGTGTAGATCCTTTTTTCGCACCCCCCGTCGGTACTACATGCCGTCTTACGGGACACCACGAGAGTCAGTTTGCCACGCCCAACAAGGTCAATGAACGAGCCAGTTGACGAAGGGTTTTGGCCAGAAGCCGGCTGGCCCAGGACTTGCTGATATTCACCCTCTCGGCCGCCTCTTGTAGGGTCAGCCCCTCGAAGAAGGTTGCCTTGACCAGACTGCCTGCCTCATCGGGAAGTGCATCGATCAGTTCGTGAAGCTTTTGGCTGGTTTCTCGACGGACCACGACTTTGAACGGCTCCAGCGAGGAAGAATCGGCCAGTTGTTCGGAAGCCGCATCGTCCGAGTCGCTTCTTTGAGTGGAGAGATAAACCACCGCCAAGGCCTGACTCACGTCGCAGAACCAGGGCAAATCCCCTTCATTATTCGCCTTGGCGGGTGTCTTGTTCAGTTCGCCTTCCGGGTGAAGCACCTCATTGGCCAGTTGCTCATATCGGAGTTTTTTATACTGAGATCTGCTGAACCAGGACATTTTCGACAGCCCGTCGTAAATCGCCCCTCGGATCCGATAGTAGGCGTAGGTCGAGAAGCGGCTGCCGCGGGAGGGATCGAAGTCACGAGCCGCCTCGGCCAACCCGAGTTGGCCGTAAGCGATCAAATCATCCAATTCAACGTGGGGTGGCAGCTTGCGGTGAATGCCCAAGGCCAACGATCGCACCAGACCTTGGCACTCGTTTATCAATTGTTGCGTACTTTGACAGGGAGCAGTCATCGGCCTACCCGGCATAGGTGACGCCAAAGTTCCTCCAGACGCGGACGCGCCTGTGGATCATCGAACAGTGTCTGGGCGATTTCCGCGGAGACCATTCGCCAGAATCCGGTCGAATGGGACAGCGTTTGAAAGTGCGTCTGCAGGATCGCCCATACCATTTCCACCGCGATCGGTTCGAGCGAGAAGGGTTGATCCCGATACCGAGCGGTGACTTGCAGCAGGGCCTCCTTGTCGGCATCCTCAAGTTGTACCCCCGCGCCGTTCTCTTGAAGAGTCTGTCGCAAGACCTGTTCCAACAGGGTTCGGTCACATGTCTGGTCGGTTGGCGGGCTTGTCTGTTCCGGACCCGATTGCGGCGTACCGGCAGCGTCTTGCGGATCGGGAGTTGAAGCTGACATGTTCCATACCTCCGGGTATCAGGCGCCCAACGGGAACCACTGAAGTGCCAACATTACCAGCAGGGCGGCCAGCAGCAGAATGCAATAGGCCATCACAAACTGGGCCGTGTGCTGGAC
>CAYYOX010000020.1:0-1548 GCA_964473065.1 uncultured Planctomycetaceae bacterium
GGTTGGTTCCCCCGACGGTCGGAGGCGGTCGGGCGGCCCGTTTCACACCGGGCGGGATCGGGCCGGCCGGAGGTTCCTTGGCCGAGGCACTCGGCCGACGGGAAGTTGAACTCGTGCCGGTTGCGTTTTAACATGCGTCGGGCAAGCGGTTTCCCCAGGATCGGTTACGGGACCAATTGGCCAAGGTGCTTCGCCTTCGCCAGCCCGACCTGCTGCACGCCAACAGCCTCGCAATGGGTCGGCTTTCGGGACCCGTGGCGGCCGAGTTGGGCGTGCCGAGCGTGGCCCACCTGCGCGATATTGTCAAGCTTAGCCGGCAAGCCATTGCCGATCTTAATTGTCACACTCGCCTCTTGGCCGTCTCGAAAGCGACTCGTCAGTTCCACGTGGCGGCCGGGCTGTCTGCCGAAAAGACGCACATGCTGCACAACGGCGTCGACCTCGATCAGTTCCACCCCCGGCAGCCGACCGGGTATTTGCACCGCGAGTTAGGGCTGCCTGATGAAACACAATTGGCCGCGACGATCGGCCAGATTGCGCTGCGTAAGGGCCAAGATACCTTGATCGAAGCCGCCGTGGTCGCGAAGGTCCCGAACCTGCATTATCTAATCGTGGGCGAGCGTTTTTCCCAGAAGGACGAATCCCGCCGGTTCGAGGCAACATTGCGCACCACGGCCGACGCTTCTCTGGCCGGGCGGGTTCATTGGCTGGGCCGCCGCGACGATGTCGAGCGGTTGCTCGGCGAGTTGACCCTACTGATCCACCCGGCTCGCCAGGAACCGTTAGGCCGCGTCCTACTAGAAGCGGCCGCGGCCGGCGTACCGGTCATCGCCACCGACGTAGGCGGAACCCCGGAGATCTTCCCCAAGACGTCCTCACCCGCCCACTCCGTCCCACCAGTCAACACAACCGCGTTGGCCCAAGCAATCCAGGGAGTAGCCTGCACCCCAACACTCACTTCCCGCCTAGCCACCGCCGCCCGGCGTCGAGACGAAGCAACATTCAACAGCCGCCAAGCAACAGCCGGCCTAATCACCCACTACCGTCAAATAATCCACCAGTAGGTCAGGGCTCGCCCTGACGAAGTCGGGTTCTGCTTTTCAGAACCTCGACTCGACTGCCGGGACGTTTGAAAACAGTTCTTTCGCGGAATCTTTCAGCAGAACCACGAGCGTGAAAATGCCGAGTACGGTGCCGAAGGGGAACAAAGTGCATTCTAGTCCGGCCACCACAAGACAGAAGGTGTGCGAGGTGCGTCGTTTCAGTCTTAGTCCTGCCATAATGATGCTCACCGACAGGGCCCATCCAATCAGAATGAACATTGCCGGGACCAAGATGAACAACCATCCGAAAGCCGGCGGCGGCGGATTGTTGCCTCCAAACGCACCGCTAAGCACAGCAACTCCCACCGCAATATGAAGAAACGGAAAGCACGAGAACAACGCCAGCACGCCGCCGACCACGTAATGAAAGATCGACAATAGATCGAGATACTGTTCATCCTGAGTCATGTTTATATCCTTTCACGAGTCACGAAAAAGGTCACGA
>CAYYOX010000020.1:1648-18127 GCA_964473065.1 uncultured Planctomycetaceae bacterium
AAAAGGGGTCAGAACGGTTTTCCGCTCAGTAAACAGTTCTGACCCCTTTTTCACTCGTGCCGCCTGCACCTTCCTACATCTTTTCCAGAACCTTGATTTCTACGGTGAGCTTTGCATTCGGAGGAATCAAATCAGCAACGCCATTCTCGCCGTAGGCAAGATGGGGACTTATCGTTACTTTCCGATATCCTCCGACGTGCATGCCTTGGACAGCATAGAATACTCCACCAACCAAGCTCACCCTATCAATTCGGACACGATGCCGAAAGAATCCATCGCCCTCGGTCTTGCAGTGCTCATCGGCCTTGCAGTGTTCATCAAGTACGTAGCCAAGACACTGCTCGGGATGTCGCACGATGTCACCCCGGTTGAGCGTGATACGAATCGCCAGCAGGTAATACTCCTGACGCTCGACGGGGAGACCGCTTCCGACCTCTTCTTCAAGCAGCTTAACTCCCTTTCGTATCCACGTCATCTTCTTAGACCAAGTTTATTGAGCAGTCCCAAATTGTTTATCGGGGCGCATCGCGTGGCGATCAGGGACGAAACGTCGGACGAAAAAGGGGTCAGAACGGTTTTCCGCTCAGTAAACAGTTCTGACCCCTTTTTCACTGACCCCTTTTTCACTGATCACTTTGTTGTGTAAACTTCTCGCCGACTCTTTCCGGTTGTCTTCTTATGTCGGTCCAGTACTCTCTTCGAGCATCGTCGTCGATTTCTACCGGGGCGGACTTGGCCCAGTCTAAACGGTCGGTTCCGTCTTTCTTGGGTCCTGAAATCCAGTAGATGTCGTTCGTATCGGCATCGAAATAGTTCCCGCACCCGACGGGCCCCTTCGTGCGCCGAAAGGTCTTGCCCTCGTACTGAAGGGACTTGCCCGTTTTCGAAACGGTCATGCAGCAAATTCGCGCCGGCCCACAATCATTATGACCCTTGTCGTGCGTCTTGAGCTCCATGTAGACTATTCTCTTTGCCATTTTTCTCGCCTTATGCCGGCTTGTCTTTCCCGACAACGTGTGAACGTCAATTGGTTTCGAGCTGAGCGCAGCCGCATGGCGTCGCGGTCAGCGCTGTTGGGGATTGTATCAAAATGCGCCCAGGGAGGGTAGCGTTTCCGGGCGTGGCGACGGATGGCCAAGAATGCCCCCGCTGGTGCTGGCCATGCGTCGACGTAAGTGCTGTCAGGGTAACGTGTTGCGGGCTTGTGGCTGCCTGCTGTGGCAGATGCTTCGGTCGGACAAGGGCACCCAAGCCTTGGCGGCCATGTCGGGTTGAGCGTCTAACACCGCGTGGACTCGGTGGCTAAACGGACGACCACACTTTCCGCCCACGACACCATGTGGCGACTACGGGTTGGTTGGATTCTAGTAGCAACGTATGAGGATCGGCCGCTTCGTGGCCGGGCAAGGCGACGGCTGTTAGGTCGGCGGACTTGCCGGGCTGGAGCGTGCCGATCTCATCGGCTTGGCCTAAGGCTTCGGCGCCGTTGAGCGTTGCAAGGCGGAGGACGAAGGCCGGATCGAGCTTGGGAAATGTTTGGGCGACGGTCCGCATTTCGGCCAGCACGCTCAGGTCGGGCGACGATGCGCGGGAGTCGGTCCCCAGGGCCACGCGCACGCCGGCCGCGAGCATTTCTTGAAGCGGGTAGGGATCGTGTCCGAAAAACGCGTGCGTGCGGGGGCAATAGACAACGGACATACGGTCGCGATGCTTGCCTAGGAAGCTGATTTCCTCGTCGTCGAGGTAGTTGCCGTGAACGATCAGGGCCCGATCGGCCTTGGCCAATTGGCGGAGGTAGTCCAGCGGTCGCGTTTCCGGAGCGAAGGTGCTCGGGTCGCAGGTGCCCAGTTCCTCCCAATGCTCGGCGAACGGTCCGCTGCGGTGGCGGAGCAGGTCCAACTCTTCCCGCGATTCGGCCAGATGGAAGGCGACGGGAACGCCGGCGGTGGCCGAAAGCGAGACGGCCGCCTCGAACAGTTCGGGAAGCACCGTGTACGGGGCGTGAGGGCTTAGCCCTGGCCGCCAACGGTCCGACGGATTTGCCGTTTCGAGGTATTTGGGGGCCAATTCCAACAACGGCGGAATCCGCTGCTCGGTCGGAGCGATCAACTCCAGGAAGATCGTGGCTCTCATTTCTGCCTGTTGAATCTCCTCGATAGACCGGCCCGGCTGGGCAATCTCGCCCAACGCGGTCGTGCCGGCCCGGATGCTCTCTTGCAGTCCTCGGGAGATCGCGTCCGGCGAAGTGCCTTCTGAGCGGCGAAATTGTTCGATGATCTGTCGAATCCACTCGACGAACGGCAATCCAGCCCTGCCGATCGGCTCTTCGAGATGGCTGAATTCCAGGTGCGTATGGGCGTTGACCAGCCCTGGCAATAGGGCTACGTTGCCGAGGTCGCGGACCTCGCCGCCGGCCGGTTTTTCGCCGACCGCCAGGATGCGACCCTGGTCGATCGTCACGCAACCGCCGGGAATCGGCGGGCCGGAGACGGGAAAGACGCAACGGGCAGTGAGTGTATCCATTCGTGCTACGACTGCTGTGAGGCGGCCAGCGGTTTCCCGGCGATCCCTTTCTTTTCGGCAAGTGCCTTGAGACGGATGGTCGTCTGGAGTTCTTCTTCGTCCGTCTTGCGGTAAGGCAGCTTCCCGAGCCATAGGAGGATCTTCGCAGCGATCAGACTCGCCACTAGCACGACCGACCAATGGTAGGTATAGCCGACTTCCTTGTTTTCTAATACGAGATGCTTAAGAACCGGCCAGCGCTCTACCAGCCCGGGCAGGAACTCGATCGTGGCCAACCCCAGTCCATTGTGCATGATGTGGAACAATATACAAGGCAGGACGCTGCCGGTCTGTACGGCGATAAACCCGATCGCCACGCCCACCACGCAGGCGAGCAACTGCTGCTGGAGGATCGTATGGGTGATGCCGAAGGCCACGGCCGTTAAGACGATTGCCCGCCACTTTTGCCCGGTGTGCCGAAAACCCGAGAGGATAAATCCGCGGAAGGCCAGTTCCTCGCAGATCGCCGGCACTATGGCCACCAGCAGGAACAGGGACCAGAAGTTGGCATCCTCGGGAATGAACCCAGCCAAGGCCTGCTTCATCTTCTCGCTCACCGGATAGAGTTGCATCACGGCAAGTTTCAACGTATTGACCGCCGGATGCAAGACCACGGCCAGCATCATGACGGCCGGGAGGGTCAGCCATCGCGGGCGGTTCAACAGGAGCGTTTTTCCCGGGCTGCGGGTCAGGAGGAACGTCAGCAGCAGGGCCGGCGCCAGGATGACGAACAATTGGGGAACCATGACGGCCGTAATCAGCCCGCGCCAACCGCCGGAAGGCGTCATCGCCGCGCCAACGTAGAACTGCAAAAACAGGATCAGGGCCGCACACAGGACCGCCGCGCCGACGGTGGGCGTCGGTTTGCGATCGCGACGCAGGTGACGCAGCCAATGCCACAGGTCGAGCCGTTCGCTCTCGCGGAACAGGACCGACTCGCTGTTGAATTGATCGATCGCCCAGCGAATCGCCAGCAGGCAGGATCCCAACGTGACCAGCAGCACGACCGGAAGGTATTGCAAGGCCGGAAGGTAGCTCCCCTCCAGCACACTTCGCAGCAGCAACACAATGCCTGTGACCGGGACCAGGCTGTTACCGAGCCCCAGTTCGACGCCCGGCGCCATGGGCATGACGGCCAGCGGCATGGTGATCAGCAGCAGGGGCATCAGGTAGTATTGGCCTTCTTTGGAACTCCGAGCCAGGGCCGCCAAGGCCAGGCACAGGGCGCTGAACAGGGCCGAAATGGGGATCAGGGCCGCCATCAGCCACAACAGAGCCATCGGCGAGGGCATGGCGAACTCCGGTTGACCGCCAAACACCAACCACCCGCTGATGCCCACGCTAACTAGATTCAAGATGGCTGTGGCCATGCTGAAGATCATGATGGTCAGCAGCTTGCCGACCACGATCTCGCTCCGTTGGGCCGGGCTGCACAGGAGCGTTTCGAGCGTACCGCGTTCTTTTTCACCGGCACACAGGTCGATGGCCGGGTAGAACGCGCCGGTCAGCGCCCAAATCAGCATCAGCACGGGCAGGATCTTCGACCACCAGGCCGCTCCGCGATAGCCCGTCTGGCCGGCCACGTCGACTGTGTTGAACCGGACCGGCTGGGTCGCCGAGACGGGTAACCCTCGGGCTTCGAGGATCGATTCGCTGATCTTTTCGGTCCAACGATCGCGAACCCACGTGAGCCGGGCAAAGGCAATCTGCGACTTCTCGCGGGCCGTGGTGTGGATGATCTCGGGCCAAGGCACTTTTCCCCGATCGGCCTGGCCGGAGTGCTGTTTGAGCTGCTCGCGGAATTTCGAGAGTTCCGCGGCGAAGTTGTTCGGGAAGTACAGCACAGCGTCGTACTTGCCGGCCTTGATCATTTCTTTCCCCAACGCGCGAGAATCGGCGCCCTCGACTTCCGCGTCGGTTGCAAAACTCAATTGCATCAAGGCCGTGTCGGTCTTATCGTTGAACAGCGCTTCGGAGAACCGCTCTTCGTCGATCAGCATCGGGTCTTTCGGAAGTTGGCTCGCGCCGATGACCAAAATCTTGACCGGCTTCTCCTGCATGAATTGCCGAACGTGCACGAAACTCATTCCCAACAGCGGATAGAGCAGCACCGGCAAGACGAACATCATGAACAGCGTTCGCCGGTCGCGCAGTTGGTCGCGCAGTTCGCGGGCCAGGATGAGTCGTACGTTGGTGAAATTCATATCTGCCTACTGCGTACTGTCTACTGCTTACTGTTTCTGCAAGCGGCTAGGCGGGTATCGGTTGGGGGTGGGCTTCGTCGTGCCGGGAAATTAGCTGGAAGAATAGCTCCTCCAAATCGCCTTCGCCGTGTTCTTCGCGCAACTCTTCCAACGAGCCGTTGGCCAGGATGTGGCCGCGATGGACAATGGCAACCTTGTCGCAAAGCTTCTCGGCCTCGCGCATGATGTGGGTCGAGAAGATGATGCACTTGCCGTGATCGCGCAAATCGGCCACGGTGCTCAGCAACGCGCGGGCAACCAGCACGTCGAGCCCGGCCGTGGCCTCGTCGAAGATCAGCACGGGCGGATCGTGGACGATGGCCCGGGCGATCGATACCTTCTGTTTCATGCCGGTCGACATCTTCGCGCCGAGCCGATCGCGAATGTCGTCCATTTGCAGCCGACGGAAGAGGTATTCCATGCTTCCGGCCAACCCGGCCTCGGGCCTCCCGTGCAGCCGGCCGCAATACTCGACCATTTCCCAGGCGGTCATCCGGTCGTAGACGGCCGTATTGGTGGAGACGAACCCGATCTCGCGGCGGACTTGCGACGGCTCTGTGAGCACGTTGTAGCCGTTGACGGTGACCGTGCCGCCGGTCGGTCGCAGGACCGTGCTGAGGATTCGCAGAGCGGTGGTCTTCCCGGCCCCGTTGGGTCCGAGCAGGCCGAAGATCTGGCCCGGCAAGGCGTCGAAGCTAATGCCGTCGAGCGCAACGAACTGGCCGCGCTGTAAGTCGGCGAAATGTTTGGTCAATCGGTCAACATGAATCATGGGGAACTCGCTTCGGGGGCAGACTTCGGCCGCGGGGCTTATTCAACAAAAGCCCTTACGATAACTTAGCTTACGACTCGGGCAAGGGCTCAGTTCAGAAGTTCGTAGAGCACATTCCTCTGTCGGGGGGCGAACCCCGCGTCGGAGATTGCACGGCGGATTTCTGCCTCGTGGGTGCGAAATCGGGTTCCGGCGGCCGCCACGACGTTCTCCTCGATCATCAGGCTGCCCATGTCGTTGGCCCCAAACCGCAGCGCCAACTGCCCAATCGGCAACCCTTGCGTAACCCAACTCGCTTGAAGGTTGGCAAAATTGTCCAGGTAGAGTCGGCTCACGGCCAAGGTCTTCAAGTACTCCCAGGCGCCGACTTTGGGTAGATCGGCCAGGGCCGTGTTGCCCGGTTGAAAAGTCCAGCAAATAAACGCCGTAAAACGGCCCGTCTCGTCCTGCAATCCGCGCAATCGGTCCAAGTGTTCGATCCGTTCGCCCAAGGTCTCGACATGCCCGAACATCATGGTGGCCGACCCGCGCCCCTCGAGACCGTGCCATGCGCGGCAGATTTCAAGCCACCTCTCGGCCGAGATCTTCTCCGGACTGACCAGCCGACGGACCCGATCGACCAGTATTTCGGCCCCGCCGCCGGGCAAACTTCCTAGGCCGGCATGGCGAAGCCGACGGAGCACCTCGTCGACCGAGAGGCCCGACCCGGCGGCCAAATGGTCGATCTCGGGAGGGCTGAACCCGTGGACGTTTAGTTGGGGATATCGCGTCTTGATGTCGCACAATAGGGATTCGTACCAGTCGAGCTTCAAGTCCGGGTTCATGCCGCCTTGCAGCAGGATTTGCTCGCCGCCGAGCTCGAGCGTCTCGTCGATTTTCGCGAACAGTTCTTCGCGGTCGATCACGTAGCCCTGCCCGCTGTCGGCCGTGCATGAGAACGCACAGAAACGGCAACCGCTGGTGCAGATGTTGGTGTAGTTGATGTTGCGGTCGATGTTGTAGGTACGATAAGGCTCGGGGTGCAAGCGTCGGGTGACCGCGTCGGCCGCTTGGCCCAGCAGGGCCAGATCGTTCGACTCTAGCAGCGCGAGCCCTTCGTCCGGGTCGAGTCGTCGGCCGGCAACCGCCTTATCGAGCAGCGTTTTGATCGTAGAAACCAAGCTCCACTCCCGGGGGAATCAGTTCGTGTTGGGCGGCCAAGTCGGCAAATAACTGAAGCCCCTGCTGCTGCCGCGGGCCCAATTGAAACTGCAAGTTGTCGCGAAGGTAGGCGAGACATTCGGCCCGGGAAAGGCCCAGCGAGCCGGCTCCCTCCCGAGCGATTTCAGCCAATAGCAAAACGCCCCGGTCACGGGCGGCCCTCAGCGTGGCGTCGAGCTGGGCCAGGTCGACGCCCGCTCGGGCAACCCACATCGCAAACACGAACGGCAGCCCGGTCCAACGCGACCACTGCTGGCCCATGTCCCAAATGAACTCCATCTCCTGCTCGACCGGCATCATCCCGCGATCACCCATCAGCATGGCCGCATCGGCTTCGATGTCGTCGACCGACACCCCGATCGGAAGCAGGCAAATCTCGGGCTCGACATCGAACCACTCGCGCAACACGATCCGGGTCATGGCCGCGCTGGTCCGCGAGCCTTCGTCCAGGGCCAAGCGGCGGATCTTCTCGACCGGTACGCGGCTGTAGAGCTTCACGCTGAGCACGGGACCGTCGCACGCCACGCAGGCGTCGGAAACGATCGTGTAGTCCGGGTGTCGAAAGTATTCGATCGAGGGGATCAGCGCCACGTCGAGCCGTCCGGCAGCCAAGTCGTCGGCCAAACGGCTGGGGAAATCGACCGTGATCCGGGCGTCGGGGGCCAATTCTTCCAGGCAGAACGTCAGCGGGCGAGCGTTCAGGTACGTCACCGCCCCGATGCGCATCGCGTCCCGTCCATTCGTGGTAACAGGTTCCGTCACGGCCGATTCCCTGGGGATTTGCTGAAAAGCGCCGATTATAGGCTTTTTCTCCGCCGGTGCCTACCGTCAGCAGGCGAGTTTCGGCCGAGAAAATGGGGTCTGACAATTTCTTTCTAGCAGTTTGGTCTGCGGTTATTTCAGATCTACCCCAAGCCGCAACGTGGCGACAGTCAATAGCCCAGGGCGTAAGCCCTCGTTGTTACACACATCTCTTCATTCACGACGATGGCTTCAGCATAGGGCCATTCATGGTCCTTTCCGCCGCAGGCGGTATTAGACCCGGCGTTTACGCCGGGTTGCGCGGGCTCTACCCGCCACGTTCTGGCCGTGCCCGTCCCGCCCCGGCTTCGCCGGGGCGGGACGGGCACGGCAGCGGAGCTCGCTAGGCTACCTGACGACCCGTGCTGAAGCACGGGCCTAATACCGCCTACGGCGGAAAGGACCGTAAACGGCCCTCCGGGTCCTTATCCCCCATTCTCGATGACTTGTGTGTAACAACGAGGGCTTACGCCCTGGGCTATTAACTGTCGTCCCTTCGGGACTGAAGATTGCGAGACTATTCCCCTGGGAGCAAGGTAGGGTTGCCGTGTATGCGTAACACGTTCTGGCGTGCCGTGTGGCAGGCCGAGGTCTTGTTTGAGACGGAGGGATGTGCGATGAGAATTCTGGGAGTTGTTGTGCTCGTCTTACTGGGCTGGACGTTTTTGGCGATCTCGCCGTTTGCTGCACCCAGCGCTTTTATCGACTACCCTTCGGCTATGCTGGTACTCGGTGGCATGCTGGGAATCCTGTTGCTCTCGTATGACGCAGATGTTTGGAAGCTGTTCTTGCACTTTCTCTTGCAACAGTCGAGGGCCTTTTCGCAGGACGATCGCGAGACGCTGGACGCCTTTCTGCAAACGGCCGGCAGGGGTTCGCTTGCCTGTGGAGGGCTGGGAACGCTCATCGGGCTGATCATCGTCCTTGGCAGCGTGGCCGACCCGGGAATGATCCGCCCGGGAATGGCCGTGGCGTTGTTGACGATCCTCTACGCCCTGTTGCTCTCGGAACTCGTGATTCGACCCATGCGAAGAAGGCTCGCGCCGAGACATGGCGGGTTTGAAGGAACGGTTCGCAACAGCAGCGTCCCATCCGGATGACACGGTCTGCGGGGATCCAGCCGCTACGATCCGTCGATCCGTCATATTCGGGTGTAGCATGTCTCGATTGATGCTGACATAAGCGCTTTGGGGTCGGAAAAAAGCTAGATTTGCTTTGACGGCAGAGCTTGATGCGCTTTCTCACTAGATTCGAGTAGGATTCCAATGGCTGATACGACAAATGACGATCTACTAGCACAACTAGCCGGACACGGCGGCCAGACCAACAGCGCGGATCCCTGGGCGTCGGTTGCTGCGTCGGAGCCCGACCACGACGTCGATCAGCCGGACGAGAAGCTCGACGCGATGCTCGATCGAATCAACGACATGGCGGACCCTCAGCCCGAGGTCAGGCCGCTGGACGAAGATCCGCATCACGGGCTGGCCACCAGCGGGTTCTTGCCGATCGAGCCGGAGTCGTTTCACGAGGCCGGTCTGAGTGAAAGCGAAGTGGAATTGCTGATTCTGAAGTTCCTCTTGGCACGGGGTGACGCTGCCGGGCGGGACATTGGCGATCAGGTCAAGCTCCCGTTCGTGCTGATCGACCAGTTGTTGCGCACGATGAAGAACGACCAGTTGGTAGCCCATCGGGGTTCGGCCCCCATGAACGACTACCAATACCAATTGACCGACTTGGGTCGCGAACGAGCACGTCGCCGCGCCGAGCAATGCACGTATTTCGGGGCCGCACCGGTCACACTGGAAGATTACACTGAAAGCGTCCATGCGCAATCACTCACCAAGATGCTCCCCCCGCCCGAGGACCTCCGCAGGGCGTTCGGCGATCTGGTGCTCAGTGCCCAGATGCTCGACCGATTGGGTCCGGCCATCAATTCGGGTCGCGGGCTGTTCCTGTTTGGCCCTCCGGGAAACGGGAAGACGAGTATCGCCGAACGGGTTACCGTCGCTTTTGGCGAGGAAATATGGATTCCACGCGCCTTGGGCGTGGGCGGAGAAATCATTCGGCTATACGACCCGGTCACGCACGAGCCCGTGCAGATCGATTCCTGCGAGGGGCTGATCGACCAGCGGAAGATCGACAAGCGTTGGGTGCGAATTCGCCGACCCACGATTATCGCCGGCGGCGAGTTGACCATGTCGCAACTGGAAGTCATGCCCAATCGCGCCAATGGGATCTGCGAGGCGCCGTTGCAGATGAAAAGTAACTGCGGAACGCTGGTGATCGACGACTTCGGCCGCCAACGGATGAGCATCGACGAGTTGCTCAATCGGTGGATCGTGCCACTGGAAACACGGTACGACTTCTTGAATCTGCCGAACGGCAAGAAGATCCGCGTCCCGTTCGATCAACTGATCATCTTCTCGACCAACCTGGAACCGCGCGAGCTGGTCGACGAGGCGTTCTTGCGGCGAATCCCCTACAAGATCGAGGCCACCGACCCCTGCGAAGACGAATTTCGCGGGCTGTTTATTATCCTCGCGGCCAAGATGGGGATCGAATACGACCAGGACGCGATGGACTATCTGATCGAAACGCACTACAAGAAGGTGGGCCGCTCGTTGCGATTCTGCCAGCCACGCGACCTGTTGTTGCAGGTTCGCAACTACTGCACCTACCACAATCTCCCGCTGGAAATGACCAGGGAATACTTCGACAAGGCGGTCGAGATTTACTTTGCCGTGATGTAAATAGCGTTTTGTGATTCGGGGAACCCGCGTAGGGTGGGTCGAGGCACGAAGACCCACGACGTGGAATGACGAAGCACGAATGACGAAAGGAAGAACGATATCTTCGTCATTCGGATTTCGTCATTTGGATTTCCCCGCGTGGGTCTTCGTTCCTCGACCCACCCTACATGTGTGCAAGATTATTTCGAATACTATAGGGGGTAAACAATGCGAATTGCAGCCACCGTATTTCTGCTGATGGCGCTGTCGGGCATAGTTCTGTTGTTTGGCGGCATCACGATGGTTTGTGGCTCTCTTGGCGAGCTCACGCCGAAACAATTCGACCAATTAGGTTCCGGCGAGTTGCATGTCATTCTTTTCAACGACGCCTATTGGACATGCTGCCTGCAACCGGATTTGCCTCGTCCTTTATGGTTCTTGAATTGGAAGGCGGGCGTATTGGTATTTCCGCTAATGGCCGCCGTATGGCTGGGTATGCGTCGGAGGCTGCAGTATCCTTGCGTCGCCATGAGCGGTGTCTGTCTGTTTCTGGGAATTGTGCCGTATGCGGTCGGTGCGGTCATAGCTCGCGGTACTTTGGAAACCAGCGAGGTTGGCCCTTGGCTTGCCGTGATGTTGATCGGGCCGCTCTACGCATGTTTGGCCAGCGCCGCCTTTTCCGCGTCGGCTCTGTTTGCCGCTATTTGCCCGGATTCGGCCGAAGCCATCAAAGAGTCGGTTGCCCGTCGGCGACATGCCATGCGCCTTTTCGATCGGACGTAACTGATAACCGGGGCGTGCAACGTTGCTTAGAATGCTATAGCGGGGGTAAACCATGCGAATTGCAGCCACCATATTACTGCTGACGGCGCTGTCGGGCGTAGTTCTGCTCTTGGGCGCTGTTACGGTTCTTTGCAATCTGACCGGCGAGGAATTGTCCGCAGATCAATTCGAACGACTATGTGCGGGAGAAACTCACATCATCTTCTTCACCAACACGTTTTGGAAAAGCTGCCTGCAACCGGAACTGCTTCCTTTTCCGATTTTCCTCCGATTCTTCGAATGGAAAGCGGCCGCCATCGTCTTGCCACTCTTGGCCCTTGCATGGCTGGGTCTGCGTAAACGGACGAGGCATTTCTGTCTTGCCATGAGCGTTGCCTGTCTGGTGTTGGGGATCGTGCCCTATGTGGTCGGTGACATCATGGCTCGCGGTGCTTCGAGTCCCAGCGAGACCGGCCCTTGGTTTGCCGTCGCGATACTCGGGGCGCTCTACTCATGCCTGGCCAGCGCTGCCTTTTCCGCTTCCGCTCTGTTTGCCGAGATTTGGCCGGGTGCGGCCGAAGCCGTCAAGAGAATGATTGCCCGTCGGCGACATGCCATGTGCCGTTCGATCGGACGCAATTAAGGGCTCGTAAATAAATTAGGGTTCGGGGTTCAGGGTTCAGGGTTCAGGGTTCAGAATTTCGGGACAAACGTTGAATTCGAGTGCTGAACCCTGAACCCCGAACCCTCCCGCTTTAGTTGCGCCTTTGCCGCGCTAGGAGATTTCGGCAGCTTTTGAACGCCTGGCGCACTTATGCATAACCCGATCACCCGTCGAATGACAAGCTACTGCAGGGCGTCGCGGATGGGACCGACTTGCTTCTTGGCTTCGGCGACGATCTTGTTTAGAAAAGCGGATCGCAGCGGCTTGATGGCCATGGCGGCCTTGTATGGCGGGGACTTCTCGAGCACGCCCATCACGCGGCCCAAAGCGCGGTGACTGAGGCGTTGCGGGTTGTCGAACAACAGATTGGCCAGTGTTCCGCGTTCAATGGCCATCGCCACGACGCGGTCGAAAACCGTTTCGGGAGTGAAGGTTCTTTTCGGCCGAGGTTTCATCGTGACGGCGCCAAGCCGACAAGCCCCGTAGCAAACGCCGCAGCCCGCGCAAAGCTCCTCGTTGCAGCGTGCCCGTTTGGTCGGTTTCTCGGGAGCGGCGTTTTCGTCGATCCCAATCGCACGCATCGGGCAGACCTCGACGCACTTGCCGCAGCCTTTGCACTTGTCGGAATCGATGTGCATCATCCAATTCGACGTGACGATCGGATGGCTCAAACCGAACTTCGTGGCGGCCCGAAACATCTCGCAACAGCACCCGCAACAATTGCAGATGTAAGTTATTTTTCGTTGTACGTTGTCGGCCGTCTGGGCCAAACCCGCCTGTTTCGACTTCTCCAGAACGTCGATGGCCTCGGAGACCGTCGCCGGCTTGGCAAACCCATTGCGGATCAGTGACTCGGCGGGAGCGTTCAGCGACAAGCAAACTTCCAACGGGCGGTCGCAGGCCTTTTCGACGTGGCTGGCCTTGTGGCGGCAGGCACACAGCGAAACGCCGATCGGCGACGCCGACCGAACGATGTGACTTGCCCGCTCCCAATCGAGAATCTCCGTATGATCGTCTACCGGCAGCGACTCCTCGCGCACCAGCGATCGGCCAATTTGCGTCTGGCCGCGAAATGCCGAACGCGTGAAGCGGTCGTCCTGGTCCATGTACTGGTCGAACAGCCGAGAGAGCTCGGCCATGGGCAGGTCCGGGCGTGCCCGCATGTAGGTGAACTCGAAGAACCCGATAGCCACCGGGGCCAAGGCGTAGTAGTTTTCTCCCTGGTGCTGCAGGTCGATCACCAACCCCCGCTGGGCCATCTCGCGGAGCTTTTCCCCCAGCGGCTCGGCAGGGGTCTTCAACCGCCTCGCCAGGCGCTTCAAGGGCGTGGGGCAGCCCGGTAGCTGGGCGGCCAATTCGGCTTCGTCGGCCCGATAGAGCAACTGCAGAATCTTCATCAGCACGGGCGAGGGCGGGGCCCCGGCCGTCGTGCGATCCAACTGCCGCTGCAACCGTTGATATCCGCCGGTCGCTTTGACGCCATGTCCCATGATTTAGCTTTCGTGCGCAACAATACCCAACATACCAGCCGGCCTTTGAACCCCGTTGGCCCAAGGTTCTGCTATTCTACGCTTTCAGCCGAGCCAGTGGAAGCGTCCAAGAAACGAATCGGCCACACACGCCCTGTCGTTCGTGTGTGGCCGTCGATAGTTTATCGTGAGCCCCTTGGGTCTCACACCTCCACCGCCTCCAGGCAACTCTGCATGGTCTCCTGAAGAATCTCGGGCAGAAACGGTTTGGCGATGAAATCCTGCGCTCCGCGGCGAATGGCCTCGGAAATCAGTTTCGTCTGGTTCAGGGCGCTGACCACGACCAGCTTGGCGTCGGGGTCGAACTGGAGGATATGATCCAGGGCGTAGAGCCCGTCGTGCTCCGGCATGACGATATCCAGCGTCACGGCGTCGGGTCGAACGGCCCGATACTGTTCGAGCGCCTCTTGCCCATTGCCGGCTTCCCCGACGACCTCCCAGCCGACGTCGGTCAGACTCTCGCTGACCATTCTTCGCATCAGCATCGAGTCGTCAACAATCAAAACTCGCTTCGACATGGTATGGCCCTCGTTTCCCAGCCAGGTTCTTTCTGTGGCGTATGAAGCGGGACACCTCGGCAGGCTTTTCTCGGCCTTCCTACATAGAAGAATCCCTTACCAAAAGATAGGACAATAAATGACACTTCGCGCGCCCCACAGCGGGTTCTTTCGATTTTGCACCCGCGTATCGCGATTCCCTAACCCGTCTAATCCGTCGCAATCGCACCAACTCACACAGCCGTTGCCCTCGCCGCCGCATAACCTCTACAAGCCGTCGTCAAGTCAAGGGCCACCCGGCGAACTACCGATATATGTGATGGTGATATATGGCCGCGGAAGAGTCGATAGCACAATAACTCGCCGTCGACCAACACTGGAGGAACAAGGCGATGGATGTCAATCGGAATCAGTATTTCCTGGCCGGTTTGGTGGTGTTGTTTTTCGGGCTCCAGATTCGCTTCGTCGATTCGTACGTGCTCACGCCGGAGTTTACGCAGATTCTGGCCGAGCGAACCGGACACCCCCTGGCGGCCGTCAATGCGGCCAGCGCGGCTATTACGCCGTCCCAAACGCCAATGGCCAAGAAAACAGTCCGCCCGCCCGAGTTTGTCGGTTGGGCCCTGCTGTCGTTCGGCAGCGTGTTGATTCTGCACGCCCTGAGTATGAAACGGCCCGAATGACCGCAGGAGCCACCCATGGCTATCAGGCACACTCGCTCCGTTTTCCATCAAGCGGCATCCGCTTTTCTTAGGCCAACTCTCCTCGTATCGGCTTGCGCTGTTGCCTTGCTGCTGGGCGTGGTGTTGGCCTGGTCCCAGGCGGCCGATGTCACGCCAAGGAACCCCCTTCGCGGCGAGACTTCCGACGCCGATGCGGCGAACGACGCCAATTCGACGAGCGACACTGGACCCGGCCGACGAAAACCGTTCCATCGTATCCGTGAAGGGACCGAATTGACCAACCAACTGGGGTCTTTCATCCGCAAAGGCGATCGAGTGATCTTCGTGACCGACGACAGCAGGCGACAGTTCGCGGCCCTGGAAAACCTGGCCCTGGAACGGGTCGCCGCAACGATGACCGAAGACGACGGCCAACGCCAATGGGAAGTCACAGGCCAGGTGACCGAGTACCATGGCGCCAACTTCCTGCTGATCCGCCGCGCCATCCTCACCAACCCCACCCAACCGAAGTCATCCGATCGGTAGCCTGCTGGGTTGTTTAGCCCGGATTATTTATGGGTTTGTAGCTGCGTTCGCCAGAACGTGGTGCGTGTCCTAGGGTTACGACCACGTTCTGGCGAACGTAGCTACGACAGTGTGTCACGCAATTCTCAGGGTCATGAATAATCCGGGTTAGCGGCCAACGGTACGTCGGCCCTGGATTTGGCCGGCCGGGGCCACTTTCTCTGCTGGCACATTCCCTTTATAATGCCCATATTACACAGCCGGCAAACTTTCGTGGTTGTTTGGGGAATGTATGGCTAGTGACGGCCACGGGGCTCAAGAAACGTGGAAAACCGCGCCGATGCACGCGCTATATATTCTCTGACTCGCGGAATGTGTACAACCCGTGCTATTGTGTGCCTTTCCCGGCCTGCCTCAGGGAGTTCACAGCGGCTCGACCCATTGGGCTGTGTGAAAACCTGCGAAAAAAACCCGCTTTACCACCAAAAGCTTGCCTAACTCTGTACTCCAGGCCCCTGTGCCTGAAGGTCGCAGCAAAGATAGCAACACGGGAGACACTTCATGAAAAACGACTCCGCCGTCTTCTTCCGATCTATCGAGTCCTTGGCTTCCTGGAAGGCAGTGGCACTGGGAGCTGTCGTTATTATGGCCTCTGCCGCAGCTTGCCATGCGCAGGATGCTCCCCAGGTCGATGGTCCGATGTTTCTCCCTCCCGCAGTCGACGCGGCCAAGTCAAGTGCCCAAGAGAAGGTCAACCCGGAAGATGCAATGCCCACGCCGGAGAATCCCACGCCGGAAGAACCCGCGGCGGAAGAGGAACCCTTTCCCGAAGTGCCTGGCGACCTGCCCGAGCCGGTTGGCGAACCGCTGGCGCCGGGAATGATCAAGCTGTTGCAGAACGAAATCGCCGCCGGCCTGAAGAAGCGCCGCATTGAAGACAAGTTCGCCCGATTTCGCCGCTATGCGGCCAGTCAGCTTGCCAGTTCTGCTCGACGTTCGGGTTCCGAGCTAACGGGCAATTGCCGTCTCGATTGGTATGCCAACCTGCTGCGCAATCCGCTGAAGGCGCCGGCCGAAGCCGAGGAGTTCACTCGCCTCCTGCACACGGCCATCTTGAACGATCACCACGGCTTGGCCGAGGCCTTGGCGATTGCCGCAGACAAACTCGACCTGAAGAAGCGCGACGTGCCGACCTTTGCCGAAGTAACCTCGCCCGAGCAGGCGTTGGAGGTCATCCGGCAGGCCCTGATCGATTCGCAAGTGGCCTATGCCGAGGCCTTGGCCCCGTTGAGTAAACGCGAGATTCAGACGCTCGTGACCAATTTGACGCCGGTCATGATCAGCCAGAACAACGTGGGCCACACGCTGCAACGGCGCGGTACGGGGCGTCGTTTGTGCGATCTGATGGAGAAACTCGATCGCGACGCCATGCACCGGGCGGCCGAAGCCCTGGTGCCGATCAGCGATCCACAGCTTCTGCAGCAATTGAAATCCATCGAGGACCCGGCCGACGATTCCGCCGGAGGCGTGACC
>CAYYOX010000020.1:18227-20896 GCA_964473065.1 uncultured Planctomycetaceae bacterium
GCAGCAATTGAAATCCATCGAGGACCCGGCCGACGATTCCGCCGGAGGCGTGACCGGCTCGGTGGTCCGACGCATCGACACACCCGGCGGCGCCATCCTGATCGGCGGCCGCGAAAAGAACGCCTATCAACTCGATAAGCTGGACGGCGTGAACGTCGTGATCGATCTCGGCGGCGACGATTCCTATTCCGACGGCACCGTTTCTCCCCGGCGGCCGGTCCTGATCGTCATCGACTTAGGTGGCAACGATCTCTACAAGAGCGCCAAGGCAGGCGTGCAGGGATCGGGTATGATGGGCATCTCGATGCTCTTGGAACTGGCCGGCAACGACGTCTACTCTGCCAAGGATCTGGCCCAAGGCTCGTGCCTGGCCGGGGCGGGGATCTTGATCGACTATCAGGGCAACGATTCGTACACCGGTCTGCGACGCATGCAGGGTCAGGCCATCGGCGGCGTGGGAATTCTCATCGACCGCGCAGGAAACGACCGATACCACGGCGCCATGTGGGGGCAAGGGTTCGGCGGCCCGCTCGGGTTCGGCTTGCTCGATGACCTTGACGGAAAAGACCACTACTATGGCGGCGGACTCTATTTGAACTCCTACCTCGACGACGACAATCCCACGCCCGGCTACGAAGGTTGGGTGCAAGGCGTCGGCGCCGGATTGCGGCAGGTCTGCAACGGCGGGCTGGGGATCATCCTCGACGGCGGCGGCGACGACGTTTACGAGTACGACTACCTCTCGCACGGCGGCGGATATTGGTGTGGAGCCGGGTTTGCCCGAGATTTCGGTGGAAACGATCAGCGGCTCGGCGCCACGCGGAAAGCCTATCGCGGCGGCCCCCGTACCCAACGCTCGTTCCAGCGATTCGGCAACGGCTACGGCTGCCACTATGCCTTGGGGTTCCTCTTCGACGATATGGGGGACGATACCTACAACGGTACGATCATGTGCGTCGGGTTTGCCTGGGATTGCGCCGTCGGATATTTGTGCGACTTCGGCGGAACCGACGTCTACAGCGGCACCGAAGGCAACGGGGCTCAAGCCGGGCTGGGAGTCATCTTCGACTACGACGGCAACGATGTCTACAAAGGCTCCAAGCAAGGTCGCGCCTCGTCCGGTATTTCGTATCACGATTTACCCCATTGCGGCGGCAACTTCAGCTTCGTGATCGATTACGGCGGCACCGACAAGTATGGCTGCCGCGCCAGAAACAACAGCTACAACCAACGCGGCAGTTCCGGCGGATTCCTGATCGACCGACCCAAACAGAACGAATCCCAAGAGGCCGCCAAGGCTTCGGCCACTCGATCCACGGCCAAACGTTAGAACCACAAGGATGATAATGACGAAGCACGAATGACGAATGAAACGTACTTCGTCATTTGGATTTCGTCATTTAACGCTGCGTGACCCACCCGGCGAGGATTTCCAAAATCACCCAACTTTCCTGGAGCTTTTCTCATGACGCACACCGTCCGCACCACCCTGGTCTGCTTCCTCCTGGCCCTGGTCTGGATGGAAGTGGCAACGGCCTCGCAAACCGACCACGCCCGGCCCGCTTCCGATGCCGATGCTTTCGGTCTCGGCAAGCCTGCCTTGATGCCGGCCGACCCGCTCTATGTGGCTCAGGCGGCGGATGAAACGACCGCCGAGCCGGCGCTCGAATCGTCTGAGCAGGAAGAGGTCGCCGAAGAACCGCAAGAGGATCAAGCGACGACCGACGCCGATGAAGAAGAACCTCAAATACTGGAACCCGAGCCCGAGCCGAAGCCGCAACTGACTACCGCGCAAGCCGCCCTGCGGGATCGCGTGCGTCGAACCTTGGCAGCCTTCCGCAAACAGGCCCTGAACACGCGCGAGAATACGGCCACCGAGATCATGCACTACTGCCGTGCCTTTGGGATCCGGAGCGAAGTGGTTCTCAGCACCCGATCCGGCAGCCAGAGAATCAACGGGATCACGTGCCTTTGCTGGAACTATCCGTGTGCAGGCTACCAGCCGTTGGGCTTGAGCGACGGCCATATCTCGGCCCGGATTGGATACGGTCGGCAATCGCATCCTTCGCAGTTATTAGCCCTGCTGGCCTTGGCGCGAGTGAAGTCCGATTATCCGGCCCGTGTGGGCAAGGATGTTCGCACGATTGCCGATCTGGTCGAGTCCGAGAAGCTCGATTGCCGCGGGGGCGCCGACTTGTCGCTGAAGCTGATCGCACTGAGCTTCTATCTCGACGACGATCCGACCTGGCAGAATCGGCAAGGAGAAGATTGGTCGTTGTCCCGGATCGTCAAGGAAGAGCTCGACTCGCCGCTCCTTCAATCCCGCAACGGCGGCACGGGCCGACTGCTCGGACTCGCTTGTGCCTTAGCCCAGCGAGCCCGACGCGATCAACCGATCGACGGCGAATTCGAGCGTGCCGAGAAGTTCGTTCGCGATTATCAAGTATACGCCCTGAAGGTCCAAAACACCGACGGCAGTTGGGGACCGCGATATCTGGCCGCCAAGAGCACCAGCCGCGACTGGCTAACACAACTCCGTGCAACCGGGTGCGTGCTGCAGTTGCTTGCCATGTCGCTGTCCGAAGGCGACTTGGAAAACGCACGGGTCCTCCGCTCGGTCGAGTATCTCAACCGACTGCTGGGGCAGCGCACGCGAAACAACCTCAGTT
>CAYYOX010000020.1:20906-25106 GCA_964473065.1 uncultured Planctomycetaceae bacterium
GACAAGCGGTGCTTCACCCCGGGCACGCCGCCGCCGGCACCCAAGGAAACCGAGCAAGCTGCCCGATGATCGATCGTTGAGCGGTAAAAAGCCCAGTCGCTTAGCCGTCGCCGGTACGGCGATGAAATGTTTAACCGTCGCCAACACGGCGATGAGGGCCACGGGTTCCAATCTCATCGCCGTACCGGCGACGGCTAAACGAATTCTGGATTACACGTTCCCAACTCACGGCAGCAACACGCCGGAGTAGAACGCCCGTTGCCCTTCGGGCGTCAGCAGCAGCAGCGCCCCGTCCGGCGCAATGCCCTCGCAGCGGCCGCGGATTACCTCTTGCCCTTGCTGCAGCGCTAGTTGCGTGCCGTGCTGTAAGCATAACGCATCGGCGCGCCGACCGACCCGGGCCGGGTCCGTCTCCATTTGATGCAGGCAGGCTTCCAGGCGACCGAGCAAATCGATCAGCAACTCGGTCGGATCGATAGTCTCGCCGGTCAAGTCCCGCAGACTGATTGCCGTTGTTTGCAGATCCGCGGGGGCGTCGGCCAGCGAGTTGTTCGTGTTGACTCCCAGCCCCAGCACGCACCGCCCGTCCGGCAGCACTTCGGTCAGAATCCCCGCCAGTTTGCGCCCGTCGGCCAGTACATCGTTGGGCCAATGGATTCCCACGCGCGATGACGGAAGCATCGGCGAGACGGTCTCGACGATGGCCACCGCCGCCGCCAAGGAGACCAGGGAAGCCGCTCCCCCGACAGCAGGGGTCGCCTCCAATAACAGGCTCATAGCCAGGCTGCCCTTGCCGGTCCACCAGCGATTCTTTCCCCGCCCTCGACCGGCCGTCTGGGCGTCGGCGAGGATCAAAACGGGCAGATCGCCCGGCCCAAGGCTCGCCAGTTCGATCGCGCGATCGTTCGTCGATCCAAGCACAGCATGGAATTCCGCCCCTGCAACGAAGGTCTCGGCAATAATGTGGTCAAGATCGGGTAGATAAGCGGGCACGGCAATATAGGAGAGCGTCTATTTGTGGGCGTTAGTTGCAACCATTACTATGTTTTACCCGGCTGAAACGGCTCCGCAAGGCGTCTCTTCAGCCGACTTAACCTGGAACCGACCTTGACGCACTACGCGGGGCTTGCTATTGAGACGCCTGCAAAATGCTCTTTTCTGCCAATCTCTCCCATACTCCTTTCGACAGGGGCTTTGTGGTGAAAACCGCAACCTATACGTTCTGCCTTTTGGTCCTGCTCGGATTGACTCTGAACTCACCGGCCGACGCGCAGTCGCCGAGGATGCAATTCCCTTCGAGCGTGCCGCCGGCCCAGGCGATACCGAACCCCTTGCCGGGAACACCCGCACCCACAGCCACGCTCAACGGCACGATCCAACCGCTTCCGCCCGGCTGGGATCCCTACGCTCCGCCGGGCGGCGCTCCGCCGGCATTGTTTCCCGAGGATCCCTACCTGCAGTATAGCGGGCCAACCAATGGCACGTCGACCGGCGGAACGTATGCCACCATGCGGCGGTTGCTTGATGAACTTCGGTTCGACTACGTGTGGATTCCCGGTACCTCGCCCGACGAACTCGGCGTTCACGACGTCGAGCTGAGCGCCACGTTCGCGATCCCCTTCTTATACAACACGGAGACGCCCTTGTTGGTGACTCCCGGCTTTGCGATTCACTATTGGAACGGCCCGGTTTCGGTCCCCCCGGCGCCGACGGCCGATCTTCCGGCGCAAACGTACGACGCCTATCTGGACGCCGCCTGGAATCCGCAGCTAACCACATGGTTGCGCGCCGAACTGGCCGTTCGCGTCGGCGTGTATTCCGATTTCGAGAAGGTCGTCGACGAAAGCATTCGCCTGCAAGGTCGCGGTATGATGATGATGATTTTCTCGCCCAGCATGGAGATTGCCGTCGGCGTGTGGTATCTGGATCGCAACAGCGTGAAACTTTTGCCGGCCGGCGGGGTCATCTGGACCCCCAACCCTGATACCCGCTTTGAAATCCTCTTCCCCAATCCCAAACTCGCCCGACGGTTGTCCGACTATGGCAATACACAGTGGTGGTGGTACCTTCGCGGCGAATACGGCGGCGGCAATTGGACCGTTCGTCGCACCAGCGGCATCATCGACGAAGTCGACTACAACGACATCCGCGCGGCCTTTGGCGTCGAGTTCATTCGACTCAACGGGCTGACCGGGCTGTTCGAGATCGGCGTGGCCTTCGAACGCGAGGTCGTCTACAAGCTCGCGCCGCCGCCGAAATTCACCCCCAACACGACCGTCTTCCTTCGCGCCGGATTGACCTATTAGGCTGCCACGCGAGATCGCCCAAGCATGTGCAATAGCCGATCCCGTATCGTAATCCGGATTGCCGCGATATGGCTGGTCGCTGCAACCGCGTCGGCGCAGGTCGTGCGGCTTCCGACCGTTGCGCCAGAGGATTCTTCCTATCCGGGCAGTCTGGTTTCGCATCCCGGCTCGGCGGCCGAACTGCTGCAAGCGCCGGGCAACACCGGCCTGCCCGAGCAATCCGAGCGTCCCGCCGACGCGCGGCCGGGGATGTTTCAAAAGCTGATCACCTCGGGTGAATGGCTGGCCGGCAGTGGCGACAATTTCGGTTCCTCCCGGCTCGAAATGAAAAGCATTTTGGCGTTGCCGATCCCCTCGCGGGAATATCCGTTGATCGTCACACCCGGTTTTGCCGTTCGCTACTTCGACGGCCCGGCAAGCCGCGACCTGCCGCCGCGCGTGTACGATGCGTATGCGCAGTTTCGATGGATGCGCCGCCTCGGAGGGCGATGGGGGATCGATCTGGCCATTACGCCGGGCGCCTTCGGCGACTTCGAGCAAAGCAACGACGACACGTTTCGTCTGACCGGGCATGGCGTGGCCGCCTGGACCTGGACGCCGACCACCAAACTCGTGCTGGGAGCCGCCTACATCGATCGTTTTTCGACCGCGGTCCTGCCGGTTTGCGGGATAATCTGGAATCCCCACGACGACGCCAAATATGAGCTCGTGTTCCCCCATCCGCGAATTGCCCGACGCATCTATTGGTTCGGCGCCTATGGCGAAACGGTTCAAGACTGGATCTACCTGGCCGGCGAACTGGGCGGCGGCACTTGGGCCATCCGACGCACGAGCGGGGCCTCGGATCTGGTCGATTATACCGATTACCGACTCTTCCTCGGCGTCGAACGAAAGATTCTCTTCGGCGTCGACTGGCGTCTGGAGGTCGGCTATGTCTTCGGCCGAAAGCTCCGCTACCAAAGCCCCACGCCGGAACTTAGACCCAACGGAACGTTCATGGTCCGGGCGCAAATGACCTACTGAGCGGGCCGCCTGCGAACAAGTGGGAAGCTCCGTCGCTCCGTTGGGTCCTACTCCTCTTCACCCGCACCCTCGATTTCGGCGATCGCCTTTTTGGCGTGCTTACCGAGTTCCTCGGCATGGGTGGAGACAACCTCTCGGAGCACAGGCAAAGCCTCCTTGGCCGCCGGACCGATCTTGCCAAGCGTTCGGATGATCTCGACGCGGAGATCCGGCGGTCTCCCGGCGATCGCATAGGGGAGCAGGTAGGGGTGAGAAGTTGCGTCGGGTGAAAGCGGTTTCAGGTACTCGGTGAGCAGACTGACCAGCTTCGGCTCGGTCGGCGCGGCTCGCGACCCGAGTTGACCAAGAGCCTGTGTCGCCGAGTATCGGTTCCTCGTCTCTTCGTCCGAGAGCACGTGGGTCAGAGAGTCGACGAGCCCCTCCGTATCGGGTGCGCTCTTGACCAGCACACCTGAAATAAGGAGGATCTTGGAGACATCGCGGCTGGGCAACTCTTCCTTGAGTCGTGCGATCAGCCCTTCGACTTCTGCGGGATCGATTCCGTAGCGATGACAAAACTTGATCGCGAATTCCAGTGCCTGTTTGCGCGTGCTGTCGGACTCATCCCGTGAGATCGCCAAAAGGGCAGCCACGATTTCGTCGGAACGCCTCTTCATTTCACCTGTGAGTTCCTCGAACCGCTGCATGTTGTAGCTTAAACCGGGTGCGGGCCCAACGGTCATAAAGGCGATGAATTCGCGGCTGTTGTTGTTGCCGCTGGTGATTTCCTCGATCATCGCCGACACGACGGCTTGGGCCGGCATCTGCCACAAGTTTTCGTGCGACGCTATAATCAGCTTTGCGCTAGGGTCGCTGCCCATGACCATTGAGC